>JBNKYV010000216.1:0-7884 GCA_050301075.1 Gammaproteobacteria bacterium | reverse complement strand
TGGGTGCTGGCAAGCTTACTTCACGTGCCACGGGTGGATATGCGCGCATTCGTAAACAGTTCAATATGCCCATTGGGATGTTTGAAGGTGTGGAAGAGCCACTGGCACGTATCGCCGCCAATACTTATATGATGGAAGCGGCACGCACCATGACGGCCGGTGCGGTGGACCTGGGTGAGAAGCCTTCCGTTATTTCAGCTATCGCCAAATACAACCTTACCGAGCGTATGCGCAAAGTGGTGAACGATGCCATGGATGTGCAAGGTGGTAGTGCCATCTGCATGGGGCCAAGCAACTTTATCGGCCGCGTTTACCAATCCATCCCCATCAGCATTACTGTGGAAGGGGCAAATATTCTCACCCGTAGCATGATCATTTTTGGTCAGGGTGCGATTCGTTGTCATCCTTATATATTGAAAGAGATGTTGGCGGCGCAGAATGAAGATCACGAGCGAGGCGCTGTCGATTTTGATCAAGCCATCACCAGTCACATTGGCTTTACCGTGAGTAATGCGGCCACTGCCTTCTGGTTGGGTTTGACCAATGCGCGCTGGGTATCTGCTCCGGCCAGTGCCAAAGATGAACGCTATTACTATCAGCAGGCGTCACGCATGAGTGCTGCGTTTTCGTTGGTAGCAGATGTTTCTATGCTCACCATGGGTGGTGATCTCAAACGTAAAGAAAAATTCTCTGGTCGTTTGGCAGATATGCTGAGCCAGCTCTATTTGATTTCAGCAACGTTGAAACGCTATCACGATGATGGTCGTCCTAGTGAAGACTTGCCATTACTGCAATGGGCTTGCGATGATGCGTTATACCAAATGCAGGAGAGCCTGCGCGGCATGTTGCGCAACTTGCCTATGCGTCCGCTGGCGGCAGTATTGAAATATCTGATTATGCCGTGGGGTAAGAGCTATCACTTGCCACAGGATAAGTTGGGCCATAAAGCGGCGAGCATTATCTTGAGTCCGTCCACTGCGCGTGACCGTTTGACGGAAGGTGTATACGTACCCACGGATGAGAAAGAGCCGCTGGGGCGCATTGAGTCTGCATTGCAGATCGTGATTGCGGCAGAAGCGGTAGATCGCAAACTGCGCACCGCCGTGAAGAGTGGCACGTTGCCGAAGCTACAAGGCGAAGCATTGGTCGAAAAGGGATTGGAAAACCAGGCCATCAGTCAGGAAGAGGCCGATATCGTGCGCAATGCCATCAAGGCGCGCCGCAGTGTCATTATGGTCGATGATTTTCCAAAGGACTACTGGAGCTCAAAATAGAGCATTGAACGGGGAGCAGTAACTCCGTGCCAAAAGAAGAACATAGGTAGAAGGAGTTAACTATGGCAGTCAGCAGGAGTAAGGCGCGTACGGTCTATATCGTCGATGGCGCGCGTACACCATTCTTAAAAGCCGCCGGTAAGCCGGGGGCATTTACCGCATCTGATCTGGCCGTGGCCGCAGCACGTCCGCTGTTGCTGCGTCAGCCGTTTGAGCCAGGGCATATTGATGAGGTCATCCTAGGTTGCGTTATGCCAGGCCCTCGTGAGGCAAATATTGCGCGCGTAGTGGGATTACGTCTGGGGTGTGACCAGCATGTGCCGGCGTGGACCGTGCAACGTAACTGTGCTTCCGGTATGCAGGCGTTAGATTGCGCCTACATGAACATCGCCTATGGGCGTTCTGATCTGGTGTTGGCCGGTGGCGTAGAGGCCATGAGTCATGCGCCGGTGTTGCTCAATAATCACATGGTTGAATGGCTGGGTCGTTTCAGTGCCGCCAAGTCTGCGGGCCAAAAGCTACAGGCTTTGAGCCAGTTGCGCGGTAAACACCTGAAGCCAATCATCGGTCTATTGATGGGATTGACCGATCACGTTGTCGGTCTTTCTATGGGGCAGACGGCTGAGATTCTGGCGCATCGATTTCATATTGATCGTGAAATGATGGATACCTTTGCAGTGGAGAGCCATCGTCGCCTTGCGCATGCGCAAGACAACAGTCTGCTGCCAGAGATCGAGGTGATTTACGGCTCAGATGGCAAACATTTCTTACATGATGACGGCGTGCGCCGCGATACCGATGTCACCAAGATGGCCAAGCTGCGCCCGGTATTTGATCGAGATTTTGGTCGCGTTACTGCGGGTAACAGTGCTCAGGTAACGGATGGTGCGGCGATGTTGATCCTCGCCAGTGAAGATGCAGTGAAACAGCATCAATTGCCAGTGATGGGACGTATTGTCGACAGCGAATGGGCCGGGCTGGATCCATCCCAGATGGGGTTGGGGCCTGTGCATGCCATGACGCCTATTTTGAAGCGCAAGCGCTGGAAGCTCGAAAATGTCGATTACTGGGAGATCAACGAAGCCTTCGCCACGCAGGTGCTGGCCTGTGTTGAAGCATGGAAAGATAAAGATTACTGCAGCAAGGAGCTGGGCTCTCGCTCGGTCATTGGTGAGATTGATCCCAATACCCTGAATGTTGATGGTGGTGGTGTCAGTATCGGTCATCCGGTCGGTGCCAGCGGTGCGCGCATCGTTTTGCACTTGTTGCATGTGCTGGAACGCAACAAGGCCAAGCGTGGCATAGCCAGTTTGTGTATTGGTGGTGGCCAGGGTGGGGCCATGGCAGTAGAAAGGGATGCGGGGTAAGCATGATCCTAGCTTTCTCAGTTGACCGCTCCAAAAAGGATTTTTACGACAATGAATATATTTAATATCCACTTCAATTCAATATCCAACGATTGGCCGGGACGCTACGACCTGCATGGCACGTTGCATTGCGCGTCTGGCTGCGTTGCGACTCGTCGCAATAGCCCCCACTATTCCTCCTCATCGCGTCTTGCCATACACGCAATGCAACGCACCCTGCAGGCCGTTCAACTGAGGAGTCTAGGATGACTGAATATCAATATAAGAACTGGCGTCTGGAACGCGATGAGCACGACATCATCTGGCTCTATGCTGATAAAGAGAAGGCATCGGCCAATGTGCTCTCTGCCAACGTATTGGAAGAGTTGTACGACATTCTTGGTGTGCTACAGAAGGAGCGTCCACAGGGTGTGGTCATCCTCTCTGCCAAGTCGACCGGTTTTATTGCCGGTGCTGATATCAATGAATTCACGACTCTCGGTGGTCAGAAAGATGCAGAAGATCTGATCAGTCGTGGTCAGGCCGTGCTGGATCGCCTTGCCGCGATGGATATGCCGACCGTTGCCATGATCAAGGGCTTTTGCCTTGGGGGCGGTATGGAGTTGGCGCTGGCCTGTCGTTACCGCGTAGCGGATGACGATGCCAAAACCAAGCTGGGCCTACCGGAAGTTAAGTTGGGTATTCATCCCGGTTTTGGTGGTACGGTACGTTTGCCGCCGCTGATTGGTGCTCCTGCAGCAATGGATATGATGCTCACTGGCCGTGCCCTCAGTGCGCGTGCTGCAAAAAAACTGGGTTTGGTAGATTACGCCGTGCCAGATCGCCGCTTGAAAGATGCGGCACGCAGTTTGATTTTGAAGTCGCCGGTGCCAAAACGTGCAACGGGCTGGAAGGCATGGACCAATCATAATCTGGTTCGCCCGTTACTGGCCCGTTATCTGCGCAAGCAGGTTGCCAAAAAAGCACGTGAAGATCATTACCCTGCGCCATACGCCATGATTGATTTGTGGCAGCAGCACATGGGCGATCCTCGTCGCATGATGCGTGAAGAGGCGGCCTCTGTTGCTCGTTTAGTGATGGGCGATACCGCGCAGAATCTGGTGCGAGTCTTCTTCCTGCAAGAGGGTATGAAGTCGCTGGGCAAGAAGAGCGACATCGATGTTAAGCATGTGCATGTCATCGGTGGTGGTGTGATGGGCGGTGATATTGCTGCCTGGTGCGCTATGCGCGGTTTGACCGTCACGATTCAGGATCGCAGTACTGAAGCCTTGGCGCGCGTGGTGAAACGTGCCGCGGGTCTTTATAAAAAACGTTTGAAACAACCACGTTTGATTCAGGCAGCACTGGATCGTTTGATCCCGGATATTAAAGGTGATGGCGTGCCGCGTGCCGATGTCATCATCGAAGCGATCTTTGAAGATGTGGAAGCGAAGCAATCGCTCTATCAAAGTGTAGAACCTCGCATGAAGAGGGGGGCATTGCTGGCGACGAATACCTCTTCGATTCCGCTGGAGGTGTTAGGCAAAGTATTGAAGAAGCCACGCCGTTTGGTGGGGCTGCATTTCTTTAATCCTGTGGCCATGATGCAGTTGGTAGAGATTGTGCGCACCGATAAAACGGAAGAGGCGGTGGTCAAACAGGCCTCGGCTTTCTGTCGCCATATCGATCGCCTGCCATTACCTGTATTGAGTGCGCCGGGATTTTTGGTCAATCGCGTGTTGATGCCTTACTTGCTGGAGGCAGTGACGCTGGAAGAAGAGGGCGTGCCTGCTGCGGTTATTGATAAAGCGGCGCTCGATTTCGGCATGCCGATGGGGCCAATCGAATTGGCTGATACCGTTGGCCTGGATATCTGTTTGTCGGTAGCGCGTATCTTGTCACAACAGTTGAATGTGCAAGTGCCGGCGCGCCTGGAGCAACTGGTGGATTCCGGTCGTTTGGGTCGCAAGAGTGGCGAAGGTTTCTATCGTTATGAAAATGGTAAGAAGGTCTATAAATCTGTGGCCGAAGGTTATCGTGCCCCGGAGGATGTTACTGACCGAATGATGATGCGTTTTCTAAACGAGGCAGTGGCCTGTTTGCGTGAAGGTATTGTCGATAACGGCGATCTGCTTGATGGTGGTGTCATCTTTGGCACCGGCTTTGCGCCATTCCGTGGCGGTCCCATGCACTACATCGAGAAGCAGGGTAAACAAAACCTATTGGAAAAACTTAATCAGTTAGAAAAACGTTACGGTAGCCGTTTTACTCCAGATGCGGGTTGGCGTAGCGGTGGGATAGAGTAGAATACGCCTCAACGTATTCTGACTCATTCGATGCTGTTCCTGACAATTGCCGTCAGGAACAGCCCAAAAACTGATTAATTATGTTTGGCCATAAGCACTCTAATACCGATTTTATCTCGCCGGAAACGGCGCGCATCCTGCCCGGGCTTTTTTGTGAACGTCTCAAGCGTAGCCCTAACGATGTTGCCTATCGTTACTTCGATAAAACCTTTCATTCCTGGAATGATCTGACTTGGTCACAAATGGCCGCAGAGATCTCGCGTTGGCAACAAGCGATTAAAACACTGCAACTGCAACAAGGTTCACGCGTAGCAATGATGGCCTCTAACTCACCGCAATGGGTGATGTATGAGCAGGCCTGTTTAGGTCGTGGTTTAGTCACGGTGCCGCTGTTTGTAAATGATCGCCCCGATAACGTTGCCTATATTCTCAAAGATGCAGACGTGAAGCTGTTATTGATTGAAGGTAAGGAGCAGTGGAACGAGCTTTCTAAAGTGGCCGATCAATTGAGTCCAAAGCTGTATATCTGGAGTTTGGAAGAGTGTCATGATGAGCGTGTTACCTGCATCTATTCATTGCTGGGTGATACCTATCAAAGTCAGCCAGAGGTAAGCAAGGCTGACGAGAATGGTTTGGCGACGATTGTGTATACCTCAGGTACAACCGGTCGTCCTAAAGGCGTTATGCTCAGTCATCGAAATATTCTTTGGAATGCATGGGCAGGTTTGCATTCGATCACGATTTATCCTGATGACTGTTTTCTCTCTTTCTTGCCTTTATCGCACACGCTGGAACGTACCATTGGTTTTTATCTGCCGATGATGTCTGGCAGTTCTGTTGCTTACGCACGTTCCATCCCTCACTTGGCAGAAGATCTGCAGCACGTTAAACCCACGGTATTGATCTCAGTGCCTCGTATTTACGAGCGTACCTATACAAAGATCATGGAGCAGCTTAGTAAAGATGAAGGTAAGCGCAAACTGTTTGAGACTGCGGTGGAAACAGGTTGGCAAAGTTTTCAGCATAAGCAAGGTCGCGGTCCTTGGAGTTTGAAACTGCTGTTGCGTCCAATACTGAAAAAGTTGGTGGGCGATAAAGTGCTGGCCAAAATGGGTGGCCGTTTGCGCATCGCCATTTGTGGTGGTGCTGCTATGCCAGAGCATGTCGGTAAAACCTTTATTGGTTTAGGCCTTAACTTGTTTCAAGGTTATGGTATGACAGAGTCTAGTCCTGTTATAGCTGTTAATACGCTTGAGAATAATGACCCGTTAAGCGTTGGGCCTCCGCTGCAAGATGTGGAAGTGCGCATTGGCGAGAATGATGAACTATTGGCGCGCAGCCCGGGCATAATGAAAGGTTACTGGAATCTGCCAGAGGCAACGGCTGAAACCGTTGATGAAGAGGGTTGGTTGCATACCGGAGACAAAGCCAGGCTCGAATCCGGGCGTGTTTATATTACAGGTCGCTTGAAAGATATTCTTGTTCTGGCAAATGGTGAGAAAGTGCCGCCCGGTGATATGGAGATGGCTATTACCAGTAATCCTATTTTTGAACAGGTGATGATCATTGGTGACGGTCGCCCTTTTCTTTCTGCCTTGGTGGTATTGAATCAAGAGGAGTGTAAAAAACACGGTGTTGATTCAAGTGCTGACCATACAGTGTTGGAAAAAGAACTATTGCCGCAGTTGTGCGAAACGTTAAAAGATTTTCCTGGCTATGCACAAGTACGTAAGCTAGCGGTGTTGGACGAGGCATGGACAGTTGAAAACAATCTGCTGACACCAACACTCAAACCAAAACGCAATAAGATCATGGAACGTTTTGCCAATGAGGTGGAACATCTCTATCACGGCCACTAGGGAATAGATATGAGCGATATATTTAACAAGCAACCGGCGCTGCGTGTTTACGCCATGCCCAAAGATGCAAATGCCTTGGGTGATATCTTCGGTGGTTGGATTATGTCGCAAGTGGATGTGGCGGGCAGCGTTGCGGCAAGTCGTCGTGCTGATGGTCGTGTGGTAACCGTAGCTGTAAATTCATTTGAGTTTCATCAGCCGGTTTATGTTGGTGACTTGATTAGTTGCTATGCCGAAATTGTGAAAGTGGGTAACACTTCTATCACGGTGGATGTTCAGGTCTACGCTGAACGTAATCGCATTGAGAAGCCAGTAAAGGTGACAGAAGCCGTGTTAACTTATGTGGCGATTGATGAGAATCGCAAACCGACACCGGTTGATAAGCCAAAACAATAAATTATTAAACGTATTTAAAATTGAAGTTATTTACTATGAAACAAGTTCTTCGCCTCTGGTTTGTGTTGGCTGTCATTTTTTTAAGTGCATGTACTATTGGTTCACCAGATGAGAGTGTGGCTTATAAACAGGTTGAAGCTTTTTATGGTGCGGTACAAAACAATGATGTGCCAGGCGCGTTAAAGTACTGTTCAGATAAGCGTACACCTGAGCAGTGGCAGTTGCATCTTGAGCATGTAAAGAAATCGCTGGGTGATGTAACGAAATATGAAATGATCAATACAGAAGTGAATACTGTATTAAGCGGCCGTTTTTATATTCTTGAATTTCTCGTGACCTATTCAAAAGGTGAAGTCTCTAAAGAGACGATCACTCTGTTCGATACGGTTGAAACAGATGATATGCCGATGATCGTTTCACATGTGATTTCGGCAAACGGTTATCGCCCGTTGTTCTAAATTGTTTTAATTCGCCCAAAAACGTTTGATTAATTCCGCTCGGTTTCTTACACCGAGTTTGGAAAAGATGTTGCTCATATGTTTTTTTACGGTGACTTCACTGATATCCAGTCGCGCAGCGATTGTGCAGTTGGGTAATCCCTCGGCAGCAGCCATGGCAACTTCTTTCTCTCTTGAGGTTAATCCATCGAGTGAGATGGTGAGGTCTTCCGGGCTTTCCGTTGTCTCTTTAACGGGTTGAGCGT
>JBNKYV010000215.1:0-8124 GCA_050301075.1 Gammaproteobacteria bacterium | reverse complement strand
CATCGGCATCCGAATCACGGACCGCTACGCGACCATCAAATGACCACTGAGTTAACCCATCTAGCTGCTGCTGGCGCGCCTGCCAGACACCCAATTGATCAGCAGAGTTTGTCATTCGCTTAGGCTGGGCAACGCAACCCGCAAGCGCAACAACAAGCAAAGCCGCCACACCACACCGACGCGCAGTGCTTTTGTTCAATACACACATGGGAGAGTTATTTTTCCAGTCGTTCAATTGCTTTCAGAATAATGGCGCTATCCGGTGTTAACTCCAACGCACGATTCCAGACATTGCGCGCCTCTTCTCGATTGCCCTGCACCCATAGCACCTCACCCAAATGGGCAGCAATTTCTGCATCCTGCTCCAACGCCAAGGCACGATGAAGAAACTCTCGCGCCTGATCCAGATTACCAAGGCGGAAATGGACCCAGCCCAGACTATCGAGGATGTAAGCCACGTTGGGGCGCAATTCATTGGCGCGCTCAATATAAGTTAACGCCTCTTCATAGCGATCTGTTCGATCTGCCAGGGTATAACCTAGAGAATTAAGCGCATCCACATGATCAGGCTCGCGCTCCAGTATTGCCAGCAAGTCCTCTTCCAGTCCGCTGAGATTGTCGAGTTTTTCTGCCACCATGGCACGGGCATACAACAACTCTGAATTGCCTGGCACCTCTTCTAAAGCACGCGTATAAACATCGTAAGCATCTTGATAGAGCTCAACATCACGCAGAATCTCGCCTTCTGCTAGAAAAATCCTCAAACGCTGCCCCGGATTACGCGCCTGCACAGTTCCAAGATGGGCTCGCGCGCCATCCACATCACCTAGACGCGCCTTTAACAAAGCACTTCTAATATGAGAACTGAAATAGGTCTCGCCACGACCAACCGTGTCGTACCAACGGATTGCACGCTCGTAATTTTCGCGCTCTTCCTCAATACGCCCAAGGTAATAACTGGTCTCTTCCAGGCGCACACTTCGGCGATTGAGTTTAAGCAGATATTTTTCAGAATCATCAAACTCACCCAATTCCAGCGAGACAATGCCGGCAAAAAACATAATGTCTTCGTTGTCTGGCTCAAGCTTCAGCACTTGCTTGAACTGATTAAGCGCCTCTTTAAGATAGCTAGAGTCAGTACTGCTGGCATCAACCAGCATACGGCCATAGGCGATGCGCAAGTCGTTCTCTTTACTCTGACGCGCAACCACATCAGCCATAAATTTAAGAGCCTCATCCTCACGACTGGACGCCTGCATGAGTTTCGTTTTCAGGATGATCGCCTGCGTCCACTTAGGACGAATCTGCAGCAACTCATCCACAGCCTCTTCAGCATCATTGAGCCTACCGGCAGTCAGTCCCATTTGTGCATAAGCAAACAACGCTGACGGATCACCGGGGTGACGCTCAAGAAAACGGCCGATCACCTCCATTGCAACATCTTTGTTCTGTTCACGACCCAACAGGCGAATAATAGTCAGGTAGCGCACATTCTCATCCATCTCCCGATTTGAGGCGAGCACCTCCTCCAAGGCATTAAGCGCTGCCTCTTGATCTCCAGATTTCACCATTAGGATGGTCAAAAACTGGCGCGCTTCGATGCTTTCTGGAGCAAACTCAACCCAAAGACGCGCAGTATCACCCGCTGTTTGATAATCACGCGCGATCATAGCGATGCGCGTGGCGCGCTCGGCAATACGAGGATCTTTGGTCTCTTTCGCTAAAAAGTGGAGCGTTTCGATGGCCGTATCAAAACGATTACGCTGCAGGGCAATTTCAGCCAGTAGAAGATCATTAAGAATATCGGGGGTCAGCTCTACACTTGGTAGATTAAGTTCGATCTCTTTCTTGGCACCCACCGGTGCTTTAGAAGCATGCATACCCTCCTGCTGCTGCATAGTTGAGCAACCGGAAAGCATTGATATCCCTAACAAAGAAACCGCTAAAAGTTTGACTGGCTTCATTAATTTCTCCGTCACCCCGCTACGATTGAGGGCTACCGCACTATAGCACACCACCCAGGTGCATCATCCCTTATTGGCTGAAATTCAAGGAATAAGCTATTGCCACACTTGCGATTCTTGGCTGTATACAGCAGAATCTCCTGTCTATTTTGATTAGGTAACCTGTCGTTAGTTTCATGGCACTGCTCGCAGTTGGTGTAAATCACAAAACAGCTCCGGTTGATATTCGGGAACGCGTATCTTTTGCGCCCGAACGTTTGGCCGATGCGCTAAAAGACCTCACGTCTTGCCCTCAGGTACAAGAGGCAGCAATTCTTTCTACCTGCAACCGCACAGAATTGGTTTGTCATGGAAAAGATGACGACAGCTCCAATACTATTATCGACTGGTTTGAGAGTTACCATAAACTCAAAGCAGACGAAGTTCGCCCCTATATTTATGTGCATCCGCAACAACAAGCGATCCGCCATGTACTGCGCGTCGCCAGCGGGCTGGACTCACTAATATTGGGTGAGCCCCAAATTTTGGGCCAAATAAAAGACGCTTACAGCAAGGCGGAACAGGCAGGCACCATCGGCAAGATGCTTAATCGCCTATTCCAGCACACCTTTTCGGTGGCCAAGCAAGTACGTACAGATACCGCAATCGGCTCCAGCCCTGTTTCTGTTGCTTTTGCCGCAGTCAGCCTGTCAAAACAAATCTTCAGTGATATGGAAAAACATACCGCACTGTTGATCGGCGCTGGTGAAACCATCGAGCTGGCTGCACGCCATCTACATGCCAGTGGCGTGGGCCGCATTATCATTGCCAACCGTACAGTAGAGAAAGCACACGCTCTGGCAGAAGAGTTTGATGGTTATGCCATTGCCCTAAAAGAGATCCCGGCCCATCTTGCTGAAGCAGACATCGTTATCTCATCCACCGCCAGCCAACTACCGATCCTGGGTAAGGGCGCAGTGGAAACAGCTATTAAACAGCGTAAACACCGCCCTGTGCTGATGATTGATATCGCCGTACCGCGTGATATCGAATCCCAGGTTGGCGATCTGGAAGACGTGTACCTATACACCGTTGATGACCTACAAGAGATCATCCAGGAGGGTCTTAAGTCTCGCCAGGAAGCCGCCAAACAGGCCGAAGAGATCATCGACACACAAACCGCCCACTTTATGGGCTGGATTCAGGCCCAGGGTTCTGTCGATCTGATCCGCCAATTCCGCGAACAAGCGACTGCAATCCGCGAGTCCGAGGTTGAAAAGGCACTGCACCAAATCACCAATGGCGACAACGCAGAGAAAGTGCTGCAAAAACTGGCGCACAATCTGACCAACAAACTGACACACGCACCAACCAGCCAAATGCGTCTGGCAGGCCACGAAGGTCGCAATGACATCCTGCTCGCTGCCCGCCAGCTTTTCGAACTAAAAGCATCTGAAAATTAGTGACGCTCACTTCATAGCATGGGAGCCAGTCTCCCATCACACACGAAGCCAAGCAAACACTGATTAACCTAATTAATACGAGCCACCACCCATGAAAGAATCTATCCGCGCTAAGTTAGAAAATCTTGCTGAACGCCTTGAAGAGATTAACCACCTTCTGTCTGACCCGGATACCATCTCGGATCAGAACAAATTCCGTGCACTATCCCAGGAATACGCCGAACTAAGCCCGGTAATCGCCTGCTTTGAAAAATACCAACAGGCTATCGAGGATATAGAAACAGCTGAAGAGATGATGTCTGACCCGGACATGAAAGAGCTGGCGGAAGAAGAATACAAAGCCGCCAAAGAGGCGCGCGAGGAACTGGCTGAAGAACTGCAGAAACTATTGCTACCGAAAGATCCTAACGACGATAAAAACATCTATCTAGAGATTCGAGCTGGCACAGGTGGCGACGAGGCTGCCATCTTCTCTGGCGACCTATTCCGCATGTACTCCCGTTATGCCGAGCAACAGGGCTGGCAAGTTGAAGTCATGAGCGAGAACGAGGGCGAGCACGGCGGATATAAAGAGATCATCTCACGTATCATCGGCCGTGGCGCTTACTCGAAAATGAAATTTGAATCGGGTGCTCACCGCGTACAACGCGTACCGGAAACAGAATCACAAGGCCGCATTCACACATCGGCCTGCACCGTCGCGGTTATGCCAGAGGCAGATGAGCTGGAGGCGATTGACATCAATCCGGCAGACTTGAAAACAGACACCTTCCGCGCATCTGGCGCCGGTGGGCAGCACGTTAACAAAACCGACTCCGCCATCCGCATCACTCACTTGCCAACCGGCATTGTAGTGGAGTGCCAGGAAGAGCGTTCACAACATAAAAACCGCGCCAAAGCGATGTCGCTACTGCAAGCCAAACTCAACTCTGCCCAGATTGAAAAACAGGCCGCAGAACAGGCCAGCACTCGCCGTCAACTAGTAGGCAGCGGCGACCGCTCTGAGCGCATCCGCACCTATAACTACCCACAAGGGCGTGTAACCGATCACCGCATCAATCTGACACTCTACAAACTGGAAGAGATTATGAGTGGCGGACTGGCCCAAGTCATTGATCCGTTGACCAACGAATACCAAGCCGACCTACTGGCAGCAATGAGCGAAGAGTAATCTTCCCGAGCACATACATGGGCGAAGCTTCTTCGCCCTTTTTGTTATGAACGTTAACGAACTCATTCGCCATGCCCAACAGAGCATCGAACGTCTCGACGCCGAGATATTGCTCTGCCACGTGATCGACAAGACGCGCACCTTTCTGCGCACCTGGCCTGAACACGAACCCACCGCAGAGCAGCAGGCACAATTCCAGAGCCTCATAACCCGCCGCGAGCAGGGCGAGCCTCTGGCATACATCATTGGCTGGCGGGAGTTCTGGTCACTGCGCCTCAAAGTCACTCCGGCGACACTAATCCCAAGGCAAGATACCGAACTATTGGTGGAAGAGGCATTAAAACGCATTCCCGAAAACGCCAATTGGAACATTGCTGATTTAGGCACCGGCACTGGCGCTATCGCACTGGCCATCGCCAGCGAGCGACCAACGTGTCACGTGGTCGCCACAGACGTTAGCCCTGAGGCACTCGCCGTTGCAAAAGAGAACGCCCAAATGCTGGGCATTGCCAATATTGAATTTCGTCACGGCGCCTGGAACCAAGCGTTACGTCCAGACGAACAATTTCAGCTGATTGCCTCAAATCCACCCTATGTCGATGCCGATGACGACCACCTGCAACACGATGGGCTACCCTTTGAACCTATCGGCGCACTCACCCCTGGTAAAGATGGGTTAGCAGACATTCGTATCATCATCGAACAGATGAAAGGCCACCTGACAAGCCCGGCATGGTTATTACTGGAACATGGATATGACCAAGGCGAAGCGGTTCGCACCCTGCTTAAGCAATCCAATTATCAAGACACGCTGACACTCCAAGATCTGGGAGAACAGGATCGTGTCACACTCGCACACTTGGCCGATTCAAACCAAGAGAAAATCTAGTAAACTGCCCGTATGGATACATTAAAAATACCTCGCCAACTGACAAATCAAATTCTTGCCCTGGCACAGCAATCGCCCGATGCCGAGGTATGCGGCCTAATTGGCGGCACCGACAGTACAGCCAAAAGCCTGTACCCCATAGAAAACAGCGCGAACGACCAGCTGCACCGTTATCAGATGGACCCGAAAGAACAGATTGATGCCATGCGCAACATCCGTGAAGCGGATGAAGAACTGATCGCCATCTATCACTCACATCCCACTGCGCCGGCAGAGCCTTCGGCTACTGATATCCAGGAAGCAACGTATACAGACTCAGCGTATTTAATCGTATCGCTCAATACCCAAGGGGTATTGCAAATGTCCGCCTTCAGAATCAACGAAAGCAACTACACACCCATTGAGCTGGAGCTCATATAAGAGCTCTCGCAATTACATTCTGATTGGTGTATTTTGGGGGCTAGCTAAATGGAAGCGGCTACTCTCAGATGATACTGCCAAAGACATACAGAGCACGCCTTATAATCTATAGTCTGTTGTTGATCAGTTTTCTGATCAGCACGATGATATTTACCTATCATCACAGTCGCTCTGTTGTGCTTGAAGAAGCCCGCGACAATCTCAGCAATGCGGTCAGCATGCACAACAACTATCTGACCAAAGACATTCAAAGCATTCGCAATCACGCAAAACTCATCGCCAACAACCAACGCCTCAAAGAGTATCTCAATCTTGCCAACCTTAATGGCGATACCGGGCCACTTCATCGCCTGTTGCAACAAACTTTTTCATGGTTACCTGCTGATCGCAAAGTTGTTATTTCAAGACATGGCCACTTGTTAATCGGCGCAGAACATCACCGCCTTGCGTCCGAAGTACAAAAAAATGCACCGTGGGACGGGCTCAGTAAAACCTTTTACTTACAACGCAACTCGCTGGAACTGGTAGCAGTTGAACCTGTTTTATATCGAGGCGAAATCATTGGCGCTATTGCGCTTGGCTATTCACTTCAACACAACTGGCGCGAATGGCATCAACAAAACAAAGGCGGTGACATCTTCATGGTGCAAGATGGCCAGATTGTCTTCAGCACCTCATCACAACTAGTAGGGTTACCATTCAAATCTACAGGTGACTATGTACCACTTGGCGCAGATGTTTATCGCGCGTATCCAGTCACACTACCAAACCAAACACGCTCCATACCAACGCTTTGGTATGGCCAATCTGAAACACAACTACTCAATGCACTAGTCGATCAAAGACAGCAACTGATCATCCTGATTGTGCTCGGCACCATTGCCACACTGTTAGTCGGCCTTGCTATCGTGCACAGCTTTAATCGCCCACTTTCAAGACTCATGGCCCTAACGGAAGAAGTTGCTAACGGCAACTTGCCGGATGTCGCCAAAACAAAAGTACATACAGAAATTGATGTACTCTCCAACAACTTCAGCATGATGGTTGAATCATTAAAAGAGAAGCAGGCTCAAGTAGACCAGGCACATGATGAACTAAAACGTTCAGCCATTACCGACACACTCACAGGCCTCTATAACCGCCGCCACTTGCAAGACATCTACCCAAAACTACAAGCACATGCCAAGCGCGAACAACGCACCATCACTGCCAGCCTGTTTGACCTGGATTACTTCAAACGTTTGAACGACCGGTATGGACACTTGGCTGGCGATAAAGCGCTAGTTCAATTTGCCCAAATACTGAAACGCCACTCACGTGGAGGTGACTTTCTATATCGCATGGGTGGCGAAGAGTTCCTGATTCTTAGTATCGGTAAAGATTCACACGGCGGTGCAGTATTAGCGGAAAAGATTCGCATCGCGACCAGTAAGGTACCAGTGAAATATAAAAACCATGTTATTGATGTCACCGTCAGCTGCGGTCTTAGCCATAGCCATGGAGATGAAGCACCAGAAGCATCATTAAACCACTTACTATCGCGTGCAGACAAAGCTCTTTATGCGGCAAAAGAGCGTGGCCGTAACCAAATCTGCACTTATGAAAATATGGTTGCGGATGAAATTGATCCACCACCAACGCTTATTCGCAAAAAGCGCCACATGCGGTTAGTGGCCTCTCAACAGAAAAAAAACACAAACAAACAAACCGAACCTACCGAGTAGTTTTCTCTCACCCAACTAATGCTTTCTTAATCCCAGCCGATACAAGGCGAGAAGGTTGTTGGGGTCTAACTAAATTAACTAACAGTAATACTGCTAGTTATTTTCGAACACAAATCCCATAACGTTCAAAGCAGCACGTAAAAGACAGGCCATAACCCCGCCGCTTTTACATACATAAAACATTAGCATGAAACAAGCAGAGTATGATGCTTGCGAAAACAAATATCAGTGCCAACAAAAAACATATTGCCTTGGTTGCCCATGACGGCTGTAAAGAAAGGCTATGCGACTGGGCCATAAGAAACAGGCTCATCCTTAGACAACACGCTCTCTATGCCACAGGCACAACAGGCAAACTACTGGAAGAACGCCTTGGCTATCCCGTCTTCAAATTTAAAAGCGGCCCCTTTGGTGGCGATCAACAAATTGGCGCCCGCATCACTGAAGGTGAAATCGATTGCCTGGTTTTCTTTTGGGATCCACTCACGGCACAACCACATGAACATGATGTCAG
>JBNKYV010000214.1:0-23019 GCA_050301075.1 Gammaproteobacteria bacterium | reverse complement strand
TTTATCCGCATGGGGCTGCCGTTGACCGTGCTCATTGGGGTGGTCTGCGTTACGTTGGTCCCAATCTTCTGGCCATTTTAGTCATTACGCCGGGATTGGTGTAAAATATGCGCCTTTCTCGAAAGCAAAAATACGAGCCGGCGGCTTTGAGTGTGTGAGCTGGCCAAGATCTGATTTAGTTAACCTTTTAGGAGCAAGTTGAATGACTGCCGCAACAAATATTCATTGGCATGCAGGCCATGTTGAACGTGATGATCGTCAAAAGCTGAATGGCCACAAAAGCGCCATCCTGTGGTTCACCGGCCTATCTGGTGCGGGTAAATCCACTTTGGCGAATGCGGTAGAAGAGCGTCTGTACCAATTAGGTTGTCGCACTTACGTTCTGGATGGCGATAACATCCGTCACGGTTTGTGCAAAGATCTGGGCTTCTCTGACGAGGATCGTACTGAAAACATTCGTCGTATCGGTGAAGTTTCTAAGCTTTTTGTTGATGCCGGCGTTTTGGCGCTGACCGCTTTCATCTCTCCTTTCCGTGCTGACCGTAATATCGTACGTGGCTTGGTAGAAGAGGGTGATTTCATCGAGGTTTTCGTTAAGTGTGATCTGGAAATCTGTGAAGAGCGTGACGTAAAAGGTTTGTACAAAAAAGCACGTGCAGGTGAGATTCCAGCATTCACGGGTATCTCTTCTCCTTACGAAGAGCCAGAAAATCCAGAAATCGTTGTTGATACTGGTATTCAGTCTCTGGAAGAGAGCGTTAACCAAGTGATCGCTGCCCTGCAAGAGCGTGGCGTGATCATCGAAGACTAAAAGCACCTTTAAACCCGGCCGGAGTTCGTCGGCCGGGTGATTTACCCCTTCCTCTTCCTTCATTGTTAAAGTGCCACATCTATGTACGGTCTATATTCTTTTATTCGCCCACTGGTTTTTAAACTGGATGCAGAAACAGCGCATCACGTGACACTCGATGGTATTAAATTGGCCAATAAAATTGGCTTGCTACGCGCTGCGCCGCAGGAAGGGCGAGCCGTTGAAGTGATGGGGCTTAAATTTCCGGCGGTTGTTGGTTTGGCAGCCGGGCTGGATAAAAATGGTGATTACATTGATGCTCTGGCGGCACTGGGGTTTGGCTTTATCGAGATAGGTACTGTTACGCCGCGTCCGCAGCCCGGTAACCCGAAGCCTCGTCTGTTTCGTGTGCCTGAGGCGCAAGGCATTATTAATCGCATGGGGTTTAATAATCTGGGGGTTGATCATCTGATTGAGCAGGTGAAGAAGAGCCGTTTCAACGGTGTGCTCGGTATTAATATCGGCAAAAATTTTGATACACCCATGGAAAATGCCGTTGATGACTACCTAATCGGTCTTGAAAAAGTATATCCGTATGCCAGCTATATCACCGTGAATATTTCGTCGCCCAATACCAAGAATTTGCGTGAATTGCAGAATGAAGATCAATTGGGTGGTTTGTTGTCAGCTTTGAAAGAGAAACAAAAAGATCTGCATGCGCAACACGATAAATATGTGCCTGTGGTGCTGAAGATTGCGCCTGACATGGATGATGATGCCTTGAAAATGGTGGCTGATACGCTGTTGGCTTATGAAATTGACGGCGTTATTGCGACCAATACAACTATTTCTCGTGAAGGTGTTGAGGATTTGCCAAACGGTAGCGAGCAAGGCGGGCTTAGCGGCGCGCCATTGACCAAACGTTCCACTGCTGTGGTGAAAACCTTGGTTTCTCATCTAGGTGATAAAATTCCTGTGATTGCGGCAGGTGGCATCATGAGTGCTGAAGATGCACAGGCAAAAATCGATGCGGGAGCGAAACTGGTTCAGGTATACAGTGGTCTGATTTATAAAGGTCCACGCCTGGTTCAGGATATTAATCAAGCCTGTCACTTAAACTAAATTTTGGTAACTGCATGTCTGCTGCTATCCAAATAGAAAATGTTCATAAGCACTATGGCGATCTGCATGCCCTAAATGGCATGTCGTTAACCATAGAAGAGGGTGAATTTTTTGGTTTGCTTGGGCCGAATGGAGCAGGTAAGTCAACGCTGATTAATATTGTTGCTGGGCTAACACGCATGACGTCTGGTCAGGTGAGTGTGCTCGGTCGCGATGTGGTTAGAGACTATCGTCATTCGCGCGAATGTCTCGGGGTTGTGCCACAAGAGATTGTTTATGACCCATTCTTTACAGTGCGTGAGCTGCTTCGTATTCAAGCGGGTTATTTCGGCAAAAGCAAAGCAGAGGCAGATCCCTGGATTGATGCGTTGTTGGACGGCTTGCATTTGAGTGACAAAGCCAACACCAATATGCGTGCGTTATCGGGTGGTATGAAACGTCGTGTGTTGATTGCGCAGGCGCTGGTGCACAAGCCAAGAGTTGTAATTCTTGATGAGCCAACAGCCGGTGTGGATGTGGAGTTGCGTACCACGCTGTGGGAGTTCGTGCAGGAGTTGCATCAGAAGGGGCATACCATTGTTCTGACAACTCACTATCTTGAAGAGGCGGAGAATCTCTGTCAGCGCATCGCCATTATTAACAAGGGCGAGTTGGTAGCGCTGGATGATAAAGATGCGTTGATGTCACGTGGTGTTGGTAAAAGTTGTACTGTTTGCGTAACGCTGTCCGCGCCGCTGCTAAACGTGCCGACCATTTTACAAAACAAAATCAAACAAGCTGCGGATAATCGTCTCGATATAGTGATGGACCGTGATTGCGACTCCCTTGTGTCCATTATTGATGAAATTCGTGCGGCGGGTGGCGATATCGTCGATCTTCGAACTGAAGAAGCGGATTTGGAAGATGTCTTTATTGAATTGACGGGTTCGAAGGTACCTAGTGCTGCGGGAATAGCTAAATGAATTTCGTAGGTATGTATACGCTTTTCTATAAAGAGCTGTTGCGTTTTAGCAAGGTAGCGCTGCAAACAATTTTGGCACCGGTTGTGACGGCTCTACTGTATCTGTTGGTGTTTTCTCATGTGCTTGAAGAGCATGTTCAGGTTTATGATGGGGTGACATATACCGCATTTTTGATTCCCGGCTTGGTGATGATGTCGGTAATCCAGAATGCCTTTGCCAATAGTTCATCGAGTCTTATACAGTCCAAAGTGACGGGGAATATTATTTTTGTCTTGTTGGCGCCGCTCTCCTATCTGGAGTTTTATCTCGCCTTTTTGGCCGCTTCCATCGTGAGAGGCGTTGTGGTTGGCTTGGGTATTTTCCTTGTTGCGTTAGTGTTTGTTGATTTACCTATTCATAATTTTTTATGGCTAATGAGTTTTGCGGTTGCAGGTAGTGCCGTGTTGGGGTCGCTGGGGATTATTGCTGGTATATGGGCGGAGAAATATGACCATATGGCCGGATTTCAGAACTTTATTATTGTGCCTTTATCGTTCTTGAGTGGTGTGTTTTACTCTATCCATTCGTTGCCAGAGTTTTGGCAGAAGCTGTCTCAGTTCAATCCTTTCTTCTATATGATTGACGGCTTCCGCTTTGGGTTCTTTGGTGTTTCGGATGTCAGTCCCTTTACCAGTTTGTTTGTTGTGCTAGTCTCATGGTTGTTGTTAGGGCTGGCGACGTTGGCGATGCTGAGGTCTGGGTACAAATTGCGGGATTAGTCAGTAAGGGGTGTGAGTGAATTCTGCTAGAGAAAACAAGTGGTTAATCTAAGCCTCTTGATATAGATTGTTATTCATCATACTCTTTTAATATACGCGCATCTTGGGCAAAGGGGGGGCTAAGATGGAGCAGCTGAATTACAAACGATCTGCCCAAGAAGGGGTGTAATGCGCAAGTACATTCGTCATCCGTCTGATATTCCAATCAAGTTTGATATTGAAGATCTCGCTGTAGATACCACCGAGTATCTGAACGATATCAGTTTTGGTGGTCTCTCTTTTCGTGCCAAATCCCGGGTAAAAGCGGGGACGGTCATCGTTATTCGAATTCCATTTGTTGAGCCTGAGTTTGAAACGCGCGCGCAGGTAAAGTGGTGTCGTAAGCGCGATGGTCATTACGATGTGGGTGTGTCATTTGTAGATCCCGAAGATGCTTATCGTACTCGCATGGTGGAACAGATCTGCCATATCGAGCACTATAAAAACGAAGTGTTTGAGAAAGAGGGGCGCCAGTTATCCGGGGAAGAAGCTGCGCTGGAATGGATCAAACGTTATGCTGCCAAATTTCCGTCGATTGAGTCGGATGGTAGGTAACGCGTCTATTTACTGTTTAATTCGTTAGGTCTTGTTATGAATATTGTGATCACTGGAGCTGCTCAAGGTATTGGTCTTGAGTTCGTAAATTATTACTTGAATCAGGGACACTCTGTTTGGGCTTGTTACCGCGAAAACAAAGGTGGCTTGGTTGATGTCGACTCTGATCAGCTGCATCTTGTTCAATGGGATGTTAGTGAAAGCAAGGACGAGGCTTTCGTTGCTGAATCGTTCCCTGACCGTGTTGATATTTTGATTAATAACGCTGGTATCTATGGTCCGAAAAAGGATGCGGGGCAATCGTTGAATGCTGTCACATCAGATGTGATGCACGAAACGTTTGATATTAACTGCGTCGGTCCATTACGTGTCGTGCAGGCATTGTTGCGTCGGATTATTAGAGCTAAGGGACGTGTTGCTAACATTAGCTCCAAGATGGGGTCGTCTGATGACAATACCAGTGGTGGTTGTTATGCATATCGTGCATCAAAAGCAGCACTGGTAATGATCTCCAAATCCATGGCGTTAGATCTAGAACCAAATGGTGTTAAGGTGATCACGCTTCATCCCGGATGGGTGCGTACCAGTATGACAAGTCATAATGGCTTGATTGATGCTGCAACTTCTGTAGCGGGTATGACAAAGGTGATCGACTCAATCGGTGATTATCCGATCGGTGCTTTTGTAGCCTTCGACGGTAAAGTAATTCCTTACTAACACTTCCCGTACTACGGCATCTCTTCTGCAGGCTGCTTTAAAGCGGCCTGTATTGCTTTATCCAGCTCATTTATATTGGCTTCGCATTGAAGCTGACAGTGGTATTCACCATCACTGTAGAGGTAGAGAGCTGGCAGGTGGAATACATCAAACTCTTCTATCAAGGCTTGGTCTTGGCCGGCATCCACTTTGAATATATTGATGCTGCCGTGACTGTCTGAATATTGATCTAGCAGCTGCTCCCAATAACGGCACGACAGGCACTCAGCGCTAGAGAAGAACACGATGGAAAGCCCTTTGCTATTCTCCAAGGTGTGGTGAAACTCAAATTGCTCCAACGGTTTGACAGCTGACATGGGAGAGTACCTCTTGCTGGGATATTTTCATTTTCCAAGATATCCATTTTGCGGAAATGCCGCAAGCGTTGTTTGGTTTGATAAGGCTCGACTAAGGTGTTTCTAATGTGAAAACATCTCCGGGCACAATGTTGTGCTTGCTAGTGCTGCCCGCAGGGATCTCAAGCACAAAACTCGCGGGTGTCTTATTGGTGTAGGTGGGGCAGAGGAAGTGTTTGCAAGGTTGGGCCTGTGGAATTATTTCTAATAGTTCACCGTTGGCATCAAAAAAAAGTATATCCAGCGGGATGAGTGTGTTTTTCATCCAAAAGGAAATAATCCTGGGTTCATCGTAAACAAAAAGCATTCCCTGGTTGTATGGTAGTGACTGTCGTCCCATGAGTCCTTTTTTGCGCTCTTCTTTCGTGACGGCTAGTTCGATATTAAATTTACTTTGCTTGATGGTGAGAGTGGCTTCGCCGCCGTGGCTGGGTAAAGCGAAAGTAAGCAGTAGAAGTAACAGCAAATGGCGTATCCAAGATCGTTGGGTTTGTTTAGCGATTTGGTGGTTGTATTGCAAGGCGCTGTGTTTCGGCGTTATGCGGTTGCAGTCAGCTTGTTTCCAGTATATTGCGAATGAGCCTTCTTACCTCTCGGGGTTCAAAGGGTTTGTCACATAGCGCGGACACACCGGCTTGTTTTACACCGGCCAGATGGCTGTGATTTGCTTCACTCGTTACCATGAGAATGGGAATGGTGCTTTGGTGGCTGCTGGTGCGCACATAACGGGATAGCTCTTGGCCGTCCATCTCTGGCATGTTGTAGTCTGTGACGATCAGATCAAACAGGTGTTCATCTAACAGCGCTACAGCCTCCTTGCCGTTACACGCTTGTGTAATGTTCTCCATGCCTAGATTGTTCAGTACGCGTGTGATGTGTTTGCGTGCGGTGGTGCTGTCATCGACTACCAGAACTCTGAGTTCGCCAACGTCGATTTCGTCGATATCGGCAGTGGAAGGTTCAACAAACTCCAGTGTGGAGTAGAGTGCGCGTTTGAGGTGGAGAGGGTTAAATGGTTTGGGGAGGATGGCAACCACCCCCGCTTGGCGGATGGGTTCCAGATAGATGTCTGACTCTTCGCTAGAAATCAGCATAAAGGGAATCGCTTCCAGCTCAGCATCTTCGCGCATAGTTTGTACGAGTTCAGTGCCGGTCATGTCAGGCAGATACATGGTGCTAATGACTAGATCCGGCTGAAATTTATGCATATCGGCCAGGGCATCTTTGCCGCTTTTGAACCAGTCTGTGCGCGTTACCCCCAGCTCTCCCAGCTGTTTTTGGATGATATGCCACTGCATCGGCGAGGGTTCGATTACGGTAATCGCCAGATCGCTAATCGAAAGCTGCTTTTCCATTTAGCTCACCCTTGCATCCAAATGTAGATTTATCCAATAGTTATAGAGATTTATCGGTCGCAGGGAGGAAGGATTTAATGGCGCTAGTTATATGAGGTTGATACCTTCATTTTTGAGCATGTAGCTTAGGCGAATGAGGGGAAGGCCAATGAGTGTATTGGGGTCGTTACCTTCCAGTTTCTCGAAAAGCGTAATCCCTAATCCTTCAGATTTGAACGAACCTGCACAGTTGTAGGGTTGCTCTTTTTTGAGATAGTTATCGATTTCTTCTGGTGTCAGGTTGCGAAAATGGACGGAAAAGGGCACTACTTCCAGCTGCAAAGCATCGTTGGCGCTGTTGTAGAGAGCCAGGGAGGTCAAGAACAACACGTGATGCCCGGAGGCGGCAGATAATTGATTCACCGCATTTTCATGGGTGTGTGGTTTTCCCAGTATCTGCCCATTAAATGTTGCAGCCTGATCTGATGCGATGATTAGCGCATCAGGATGACGTTGCGCAACCGCCCTGGCTTTTGCTTCCGCCAAACGTGCGACAAGTTGCTCGGGTGTTTCTCCCGCATTAGGGGACTCATCAATGTCTGGGGAGTCGCACTCAAATGCAATCCCCAGTTTGTTTAGCAGCTCTTTTCGATAGGGCGACGAAGAGGCAAGAATGATTTTCTTGGGCATCAGGCTGGGTCAATCTCGATCAGTGTTTCGTCTGGGTTAACGGTGTCACCTTTCTTGATGTGCACAGCTTTGACTGTACCTGAAATTGGCGCCTGAACTTCTGTTTCCATCTTCATGGCTTCAGTGATAAGCAGGGCATCGCCTTCCTTCACTGCGTCGCCTTCTTTAACAAGCACATCGACAATTGTTCCAGGCATAGATGCCGTTACATCCCCTGGTCCTTTAGCTTGTGGGCGTTTGCTGCCTTGGCTTGTTGTTGGGGCGCTAGGTGTGCCGCCAATGCCGATCTCTTCCAGTGTTTCTACCATGATCTCTTCAGGCACACCATCTACGGAAACATAGAATGGGCGACCTTTTTCACCTGAGTGGCCGGTGCCCTTAATTTTGATGTTGTAGCTTTCACCGTGCATGGTGACATTAAATTCAATGGGCGTTGACGTGGGGCATGCAGGATGAGTGGTAATAGGCTCCAATGGCTCGGGAATTAATTTGCCAGCGGCGCGTTCTTCCAAGAAGGTGCGTCCCACTTCCGGGAACATGGCATAAGTCAGCACATCCTCCTCAGATTGAGCCAGTGCTCCAATCTCCTGACGCAAACTCTCCATTTCTGCTTTCAGCAAGTCAGCGGGGCGGCAGTCAACGGGGGGTTCATTGCCAATGGCTTGTTGGCGCACGATGTCATTGATGGTGCCCGGTGCTTTACCGTAGCGACCTTGTAGATAGAGTTTTACTTCGTTGCTGATGTTTTTGTAACGGCCGCCGGTAATCACGTTGAGTACCGCTTGGGTGCCGACGATTTGAGAGGTCGGTGTGACCAGTGGTGGATATCCCAAATCCTCGCGTACGCGTGGCACTTCCGCCAGCACATCGTTCATGCGGTCCAGCGCGCCTTGTTCGCGCAATTGATTGGCCAGATTGGAAATCATGCCGCCCGGAATCTGATTGACTTGAACACGGGTATCGATACCTGTGAATTCGCTTTCAAAACGCACATATTTTTTACGAACGGCGTAGAAATAGGCGCCAATATCTTGCAGTAGCTCCAGGTCCAGGCCTGTGTCGTAATCGGTGCCTCTCAGTGCTGCAACCATGCTTTCTGTCGCTGGATGGCTGGTACCGCCAGAGAAGGTAGAGATAGCAGTATCAATGTGATTGCAGCCATTTTCGATAGCTTTCAATTGGCACATGCTCGCCAAGCCAGCTGTTGCATGCGAATGAAGATGGATGGGGATTTTGACTGCTTTGGTAAGTGAGGCAACCAGTTCAGCCGTTATCATCGGAGTGAGCAAGCCTGCCATGTCTTTGATGGCGATGCTGTCGCAGCCCATGCCTTCAAGGGTTTTTGCCATGTCCACGAATTGTTTGATTGTGTGTACAGGGCTGGTTGTGTAGCTGATGGTGCCTTGTGCATGCTTGCCTGCGGCTTTGACTGCTTCGATGGAGACTTGCAGGTTGCGCACGTCGTTTAGTGCATCAAACACGCGAAAGACATCAATGCCGTTTTCGGCCGCACGTTCAACAAATGCTTTTACCACGTCATCAGAATAGTGACGGTAGCCCAGCAGGTTCTGACCGCGTAGCAGCATTTGCAGAGGAGTGTTGGGCAGTGCTTCTCGCAATTGACGTAGGCGCGCCCATGGATCTTCTTTCAAAAAGCGGATGCATGAATCAAATGTGGCGCCGCCCCAGACCTCTAGCGACCAGAAACCAACCTTATCCAGCTTGTCGCAGATAGGCAGCATGTCTTCCGTGCGCATGCGAGTCGCAATCAGGGATTGGTGAGCGTCGCGCAGGATGGTGTCTGTAATATGTACTTTAGCCATAGTTATTAGTATTCGCGTTAAGTGTTAGTCAGGTTGGTCTTGTTCGGGTATTAGCCGCCCAGATGCGCAGCAATGGCAACACCAATTGCCGCAGCGAGATCCCTGGGTGGTTTACGTACTGAGTAGTTGATCAGCTCCGGATGGTTTTCAACAAAACTGGTATCAAACTTGCCGTTCTGGAATTCCTGAGATCTTACGATTTCCAATTGATAAGGAATGGTGGTTTTTACACCGTATACACCGATATCGTTCAGCGCGCGATCAGCACGGTCAAGCAGTTCATCCCACGTAAGTGCCCATACAATCAATTTTGCGCACATGGAGTCGTAATAGGGCGGGATTTCGTAACCGGTGTGAATGGCGGCATCTGTGCGTACACCTGGGCCGCCCGGTGCAAAGTAGCGCGTAATGCGCCCGAAGCTGGGTAGAAAATCATTCTTGGGGTCTTCGGCGTTGATACGAAACTCCATGGCGAAGCCGCGCTTCTGGATATCTTCCTGTTTGTAGCGCAGTTTCAGGCCGGAGGCGATGCGGATTTGCTCCTGCACGATATCAACGCCCGTGATTTGTTCGGATACACAATGTTCTACTTGGAGGCGTGTGTTCATCTCCATAAAATAGAAATTGTCGTTTTCATCTAGTAGGAATTCGACCGTACCGGCATTTTCATAGCCTACTGCAGACGCCGCTTTCACAGCCAGATCACCTATATATTCCCTTTGCTCCTCACTTAGTTGGGGGGAGGGGGCAATCTCAATCAGTTTCTGATGGCGACGCTGGATGGAACAGTCGCGCTCGAATAGATGGATCACATTGCCGTGACTGTCGGCCAGAATCTGTGCCTCGATGTGGCGCGGATTAACAATGCATTTTTCAAGGAACACCTCAGCACTACCAAAGGCTTTGGTGGCTTCGGAGATGACGCGATCATAGTTGCGGCGCAACTCCTCTTCGCTTTCGCAGCGACGGATACCGCGGCCACCGCCGCCAGAGGTTGCTTTTAGCATGACCGGGTAGCCAACTCCCTTGGCAACACTGACAGCCTCTTCAAGAGAGTTTACGTTACCTTCGCTGCCAGGGGTGACAGGAATCCCTGCTGCGATCATCGCCTTGCGAGCTTCGGTTTTGTCCCCCATGCGTTGGATAACCTCGGCGCTGGGGCCGATAAATTTGATCCCGCGGCGTTGGCAAATGTCTGCCAGCTGAGGGTTTTCGGATAAAAATCCGTACCCCGGATGCAGAGCGTCACATCCTGCGGCAACCGCCAGATTTACAATTCGGTGGGCATTTAGGTAGCCGGCCACAGAATCGGGCCCCAGATTGTAGGCCTCGTCCGCCTTTTTAACATGGAGTGCATGACGGTCTGCATCGGTGTAGATGGCCACTGATTTAATGCCCATTTCAGCGCAGGCGCGTACGATGCGCACCGCAATTTCACCCCGATTGGCGATAAGGATCTTTTTTATCATACTGATTTATAAGGTAAATTCTTGGCTTGATGGCCGTCAGTCAGAGTGGGCGATGGACGTGTTTTTAAGTGGTGCAAATCCATGCTCCAGCTCCCCAAACAAATTTCTACGAGAAACCCTAAGTTAAGTCAAGCATATACCAATCTGGGGAATAGTGATAACAGAGTGAAAAATAAGAAATTTCCATGATGAAATGTTGATGAAGTTTCTTTGACAGCGTAGGGGTTTCGCATTATCATTCCGCGCCTATGTTACCCCCGCAGTTACCAGAGCAGATTGCGCCGTATAAACTGGCGCGCCAGGGCATTTCCCTCCAGGGTACTATTTCAGTTGCTGAAATGGGGCGTCTTGCTGAGTTATTGACCGACTCACAAGGAGCCGTTGAGGTTGAATTGCACTTTGGTATCGACGAACAGGGTGTTCGCTACGTGCGCGGACGTTTGATCGCACAGGTCAACGTAGAGTGTCAGCGCTGTATGCAGCCAATGCCCATCACTGTTGAGGGCGATATCTCTGTCGGCTTTGTCGCTAGCGATGATATGGCGAATAACCTGCCAGAGACGTACGAGCCCTGTGTGGTAGCAGATGATACTGTCGTGCTGAGCGATTTGGTCGAGGACGAGCTCATCCTGGCCCTGCCCATCGTTTCAGTACATCCAGACCAGGCCTGCCAGCCTTGGTTTGAGCAAGAGGGCAATCAACCGGTTGAAGAAGCGCCTGTTGAAGAGAAGAAAAACCCTTTTGCAGTATTAGAAGCCCTGAAGAAGGGCAAATAGTTAACTGAAAACCGGTTTCGAAATTATTTAAGTGTTCAATTAGGAGTTAATTGCCATGGCTGTTCAACAAAACAAAAAGAGTCCTTCAAAGCGCGGTATGCGTCGTTCTCACGATGCTCTGACTGCACCATCTTTGTCTGTAGACTCTACTACGGGTGAGACTCATCGTCGTCATCACATTACTCCAGACGGTTTCTACCGTGGTCGTAAGGTAATTGCTGACAAGGATTAAGCCTTGAGTCACACAATCGCCCTTGATGCTATGGGCGGCGATCACGGCCCCAGTGTGGTCGTGCCAGCCGCCCTTAGTGTTATTAGAGAGTACCCAAAATTAAAACTGATCCTTGTTGGTGATCAGGAAACCTTGGCGGCAGAGTTGCGTCAGCATGGCGCGGATGTCGGCCCCAGTCTGCAAATTCATCACGCTTCTCAGCAAGTTGCGATGGACGAGTTGCCTTCTATTGCTTTGCGCACCAAGAAGGACTCCTCTATGCGTGTTGCGATTAATCTGGTTAAAGAGGGTAAGGCCAACGCCTGTGTGAGCGCCGGTAACACTGGAGCTTTAATGGCGACTGCGCGCTTTGTACTTAAAACGTTGCCAGGTATAGATCGCCCTGCAATCATTTCAACGCTGCCCACCATGAAAGGCCATGTCCACATGTTGGATCTTGGTGCAAACGTGGATTCACCGGCTGATGTATTGTTCCAGTTCGCGGTAATGGGTTCTGTGCTTACTCAGTCAGTGGACAACAACCCTAGCCCAACGGTTGGTTTGTTGAATATTGGTGAAGAGGAGATGAAAGGTAACGATCAGGTGAAGCAGGCAGCGCGCTTGCTGGCTGAAAGTGATCTTAACTACGTTGGCTATGTTGAAGGTGATGATATCTTCAAAGGCACGGTCGATGTCGTCGTCTGTGATGGTTTTGTCGGTAATGTATCCCTGAAGACCACTGAAGGCGTAGCTAAGATGATCTCGCACTTTTTGCGCCAGGGCTTTACCAAAAACATCTTTACCAAAATTGCAGCCTTGATTGCAGCGCCGGTACTTAAAGCTCTTAAAAACCGTATCGACCCTCGTTGTTACAACGGTGCCAGCCTGGTAGGTTTGCAGGGAATTGTCGTGAAAAGTCACGGTGGTGCGGACGCATTTGCATTTGCTAATGCGATTAAAGAAGCAATCGTTGAAGTGGATCAGGCTGTTCCTCAGCGTATTGATCAGCAGTTGGAAGCGATCTTAAGCAAAAGGCAGGTAAGCTAAAAGTGTTGTATTCGAAAATCGCAGGTACGGGCAGTTTCTTACCAGAAAAAGTACTTAGCAATGAAGACCTCGAGAAGATGGTGGATACCTCTGACGAGTGGATTCAGGATCGTACTGGTATCAAGAAACGCCATGTCGCTGTAGAGGGGCAAACCACCTGTGATTTGGCGGAACAGGCCGCGCGCAACGCTTTAGATATGGCTGGCTTACAGCCTGCAGATATCGACCTTGTTATTGTTGCTACCACAACGGCAGACAAAATATTCCCCAGTACTGCATGCTTGCTACAGAAACGTTTAGGTATTCACGGGCCCGCTGCATTTGATGTCCAAGCGGTGTGCTCAGGGTTTGTTTATGCGCTTTCAGTGGCAGATAAGTTTATTAAAACCGGCAGTGCTAAGCGTGCGCTGGTTGTAGGTGCTGAGACCTTGTCTCGCATCGTTAACTGGGAAGATCGTACTACCTGTGTCTTGTTTGGTGATGGCGCGGGTGCTGTTGTCTTAGAAGCCAGTGAAGAACCGGGCATCCTTTCTACTCATCTTCATGCGGACGGCTCTTTTGATGAACTGCTGCATGTGCCATCAGGCGTCTCAACTAACTACGAGTTGGTTAAAGAGGGGCGTGCCTACATGGAGATGAAGGGCAACGACGTTTTCAAGAAAGCTGTTGTCACCTTGGGCCGTATCGTCGATGAAACGCTTAGTGCAAATAAAATGGTTAAGAGTGATATCGACTGGTTGGTGCCTCATCAAGCGAATATTCGCATCATTGCAGCGACTGCCAAGAAGTTGAATATGTCGATGGATAAAGTGGTTGTTACTGTAGGTGAGCATGGCAATACCTCAGCAGCTTCGATTCCGCTTGCTTTAGACGTGGCGGTGCGTGACGGTCGTATTCAGCGGGGTGAAACTCTGCTGCTTGAGGCTTTTGGTGGCGGGTTCACCTGGGGTTCTGCGCTGGTTAAGTTTTAAGCTGTTTCTGAAATTTTTATCTAGATAGGGAAAGCTATGTCGTTTGCGATTATTTTTCCAGGCCAAGGTTCTCAGTCAGTTGGAATGCTGTCTGATCTGGCTGCTGAGTGGGGCCAAGTCGGTGAAACATTCGCCGAAGCAAGTGATGCACTGGGTTACGACCTGTGGAAGCTGATTCAAGAGGGCCCAGAAGGCGATTTGAATCAAACGGACAAAACCCAACCTGCCATGTTGGCGGCGGGTGTAGCAACATGGCGTGTATGGAGTGCGGCAGGTGGTGCGGCCCCGAGTCATGTAGCAGGACATAGTTTGGGTGAATATACCGCATTGGTTGCGGCTGGCGCGCTGGGCTTCGCTGATGCAGTGAAGTTGGTAGAGAAGCGCGGCCAACTCATGCAAGCAGCCGTGCCTGCTGGTGAAGGGGCGATGGCTGCGATTCTGGGCTTGACTGATGAGCAGGTGATTAAAGCCTGTGATGATGCCGCTCAGGGTGATGTTGTTCAGGCGGTGAATTTTAATGCGCCTGGTCAGGTTGTCGTGGCTGGTTCGGCAGCGGCGGTAGAGCGCGCTGTTGAGTTGTGCAAAGAGGCTGGTGCCAAACGTGCACTGATGCTGCCAGTGAGTGTGCCCTCTCATTGTAGTTTGATGCAGCCTGCCGCTGAAAAGCTGGCAGATGCGATGTCTGGCCTAACGATTGGTGCTCCGAATATTCCTGTGCTGCACAACGTAGATGTGGCTGCGCACAGCGATGCCGCTGAGATTCGTCAGGTGTTGCAGCAGCAGCTGTATAGCCCTGTGCGTTGGGTTGAGACTATTCAGGCACTAAATGCGGCTGGCGTTGAGACGGTTGTTGAGTGTGGTCCTGGCAAAGTGTTGGCAGGCCTGAATAAGCGTATTGAGCGTAGTATGACTGCGCTGCCTGTGTTTGATTCAGCGAGCCTGCAAAACGCGCTAGAGACACTTAAAGGTTAAAAGGGATAAAACATGACATTGGAAAATGAAGTTGCATTAGTAACTGGTGCCAGTCGTGGTATTGGTAAAGCTATTGCCCTGGAGCTGGGTAAACAAGGCGCGATCGTTGTAGGTACTGCCACTTCCGAGAGTGGTGCAGAAGCCATCTCTGCTTACCTGAGTGAGAACGGTGTTAAAGGCATGGGTGTGGCGCTGAATGTGACTTCTCAAGAGTCTATCGATGCTGCGCTTAAGGCGACTACTGATGAGTTCGGTACACCTACTATTTTGGTAAATAACGCCGGTATTACTCGCGATAATCTGCTGATGCGCATGAAGGACGACGAGTGGGATGACATCATGAATACCAACCTGGGTTCAGTGTTCCGCATGAGCAAAGCCTGTCTGCGCGGCATGATGAAGGCTAAAAAAGGCCGTGTTATTAATATCGCATCTGTTGTGGGTGAGACAGGTAACCCTGGTCAAACCAACTATTCTGCGGCTAAAGCCGGTATTTTCGGCTTTACCAAGTCTATGGCGCGTGAGGTTGCCTCTCGCGGCATCACTGTAAACGCCGTTGCGCCGGGTTTTATCGATACTGATATGACTAAGGTGCTGCCTGAAGAGCAAAAGCAGGCGCTGATGTCCAGTATCCCGCTAAATCGCCTCGGTCAGCCTGAAGAAATTGCCGCTGCTGTAGCCTTTTTGGCCTCTCCAGGTGCCGGCTATATCACTGGTTTTACACTGGATGTGAACGGCGGAATGTACATGGGATAAGGCTTTCAGGCCTTATCTGAAGATTTTTGATTATCTTTTTGCCAGAAATCGGGTATCATTTGCCGCCAATCTTGCTTGCAACATGTCGATTTCAGGATAAAATACCGACCGCAGCTAGATCTGCTTATAATTTTTTGGAGGAACAACTTGTCATGAGCACTATCGAAGAACGCGTCAAGAAGATCGTTGTTGAACAATTGGGCGTTAAGGAAGAAGAAGTTACAACTGAAGCATCTTTTGTTGATGATCTTGGCGCAGACTCGCTAGATACCGTTGAACTGGTAATGGCTCTGGAAGAAGAATTCGAGTGCGAAATTCCAGACGAAGAAGCTGAAAAGATCACGACTGTTCAGCAAGCTATCGATTACATTAACTCAAACCTGGGTTAAGTATTTCGTATCTGAAAAGGCCGCAAAGCCGCAATTTATTGCTGGCTGCGGCCTTTTGCTTTATCTGCATTCCCGCTCGCTTGATTCCTCATTTTCTGACTTATAAGAAATTGATTCGGGTATAATCAAGGGGCAATTTTCAAATGTTCATATCTCAGAGGTATTCACGTGAGTACACAGCGTAGAGTCGTTGTTACAGGTTTGGGTATGGTAGGCCCCGTTGGTCTGTCAGTTAAAGAATCTTGGGAAAATATTCTTGCCGGTAAAAGCGGTATCCGCCAACTGGAACACTTCGATACCTCTGATTTCTCTGTGCGTTTTGGTGGCTCTGTTTGGGGTTTTGACGTAAGCAACTATATGTCTCCCAAAGAAGCGCGCAAAATGGATCCATTTATTCATTACGGTATTGCCGCAGCTAAAGAAGCGATTGAAGATTCTGGCCTGCAAGTGACCGAAGAGAATGCTGAGCGCATCGGTGTGATGGTTGGCTCTGGTATCGGAGGCTTGCCTGGTATCGAAAAAGGTCATGAAACTTTTTCAAAATCCGGCCCACGCAAGATTTCTCCTTTCTTTGTGCCAAGCAATATCATCAATATGATTTCTGGCAACCTTTCAATTATGTACGGTATGAAAGGTCCTAACATTGCTATCGTCACTGCTTGTACGACGGGCACTCATAACATCGGTGAAGCGGCAAAGATCATTCAACGTGGTGATGCTGATGCGATTATCGCCGGTGGTGCTGAGATGGCGACATCTCCAACTGGTTTAGGTGGTTTCGCTGCGGCGCGTGCACTGTCTACTCGTAACGATGACCCTGCGACTGCAAGTCGCCCATGGGATAAAGATCGTGACGGTTTTGTACTGAGTGATGGTGCCGGTGTTGTTGTTCTTGAAGAATATGAGTCTGCTAAAGCGCGTGGTGCGACTATTTATGCTGAAGTTGCTGGTTTTGGCATGAATGGTGATGCGTATCACATGACTTCACCGAGTGAAGGTGGTGAAGGTGCGCAACGTTGTATGAAGCTGGCGCTAAACGATGCTGGCGTTAATCCTGATCAAGTGGATTACATCAACGCACATGGTACTTCTACACCTGCGGGTGATAAAGCTGAAACAATGGCTGCCAAGGCCATGTTCGGTGATCATGCTTACAAGCTGGCGATGAGTTCTACCAAGTCTATGACAGGTCACTTGCTGGGGGCAGCGGGCGGTATTGAAGCGGTATTTACTGCGCTGGCTATCCGTGACCAAGTTGCGCCTCCAACTATCAATCATTTCACGCCTGATCCTGATTGTGACTTGGACTACGTGCCAAATGAAGCGCGTCAAATGAAGATTGATGTTGCGCTGTCTAACTCGTTTGGTTTTGGTGGCACCAACGGTAGTTTGGTGTTCAAAAAGATTTAATCTAGTTTAGTTGGCTGTTTATGTCAGTGGGAGCAGGAGCTGATCCACTCACCCTGAAACTCGATTATGAGTTCGACCTGTTAGGGTTATACAGCCAATCTCCAGAACGTTATCCTTTCCTGCTTGAGAGTGTCGTCCACGGCACTGCTCAAGCACGGTTTGATATTCTATTTGCTTTCCCCGGAGAAACGATTGAATCCGGGGAGGGCGAATCTTTTCTTTCCCGGCTCGATCAGGGCTGGTCACAGCAGCGTCATGACGGGGGCACTTCTCATTCTGATTTGCCGTTTCGCGGTGGTTGGTTTATCTATCTTGGTTATGAGCTGGCGCAGGAGATAGAGCCTACGCTGTCGCTGTCTGATAATTCACCTTTTCCAAACGCCTTTGCCGTTCGTACGCCTGCAGCAGTTATCCGCGACCATCTGAATAGCTGTTGTTATATTGTTTGTGAACCAGGCGCTGAGCAATTGCTGGATACGATTCAGGTGGATATTGGCGCTCTTGCCAATGGTGATGAGCAACCGCTTCAGCCGCCTGTCATTACAGGAATCGATGAAGACCAGCCCGAGCGCTTTACCCAGGGTGTGGAGCGTATTCGCGATTACATTGTCGAAGGTGATGTATTTCAGGTGAATCTTTCACGTGAGTGGCGGGTGAGCTTGGAGTCAGCAGATGCAGAACAGTTGTATCGACGTTTGCGTCAGCACAATCCGGCGCCATTTGCCGGGCTTGTGAATTACCAAGGTAAGGCGATTATCAGCTCTTCCCCTGAACGCTTGGTTTGCTTGGACCAAGGTGCGGTAAGTACAAGGCCAATTGCTGGTACGCGCCCGCGCGGTGAAAATGACGCGGCGGATGTCGCTTACTCAAAGACTCTGATGTCTCATCCTAAAGAGCGTGCTGAGCACGTGATGTTGATCGACCTTGAACGTAATGATCTGGGCCGCGTCTGTAAACCGGGTACAGTCCAGGTGGATGAGATGATGGTGTTGGAAAGTTACGCGCATGTGCATCACATTGTTTCTAACGTGATTGGTAAAGCGAGAGATGATGTAACACCGGGCGATGTAATTCGTGCGGTATTTCCGGGTGGTACCATTACTGGTTGCCCTAAAGTGCGTTGCATGGAGATTATCCAGGAGCTGGAACAGACTGCACGCGGACCTTACACAGGTTCTTTTGGATATCTCAGTCATTGCGGCCACATGGATTTGAATATTCTGATTCGTACCATGTGGCTGGAAGATAACACCCTTACCTTCCGCACCGGTGCGGGTATCGTGCATGACTCTGTGCCCGAAAATGAGCTGCACGAAACTCGAGCAAAAGCGCGCGGTCTGCTAAAGGCGTTAGGGCTTTGAGCGTGTTTCTGATCAACGGTGAAGCAAGCGATGCGCTCAATTTGAGTGATCGCGCTCTTCATTATGGGGATGGCCTGTTCGAAACCATTGCCGTGCGTAAAGGCCGCATCGAATTCTGGCAACGACACATGCAGCGCCTGAGCGAAGGTTGTCAGCGTATTGGTATGCCGGTACCCGATGTGAAGTTGCTACTTAAAGAAGCGCGTCGGTTGATCCAAGAAGATGGCGTGCTGAAAATTATTGTCAGCCGTGGCGAAGGTGGCCGCGGTTATCGCGCACCATTTGATGCGCAAGCTAAACGTATCATCGGCTTTTATCCATTGCCGCACTATTCCCCAGAGTTTTATACAAACGGTATTGTATTGACTGTATGTAATGCACCGTTAGGTATTAGTCCCGCCTTGGCCGGTATAAAACACCTGAACCGGCTGGAACAAGTGATGGCGCGTTCAGAGTGGAGTGATGAGCAGATACAAGAAGGCCTGATGCTGAATGCGAATGGTCATGTGATTGAAGGAACCATGACGAACCTGTTTTTTGTGCGTAATGGGCGGCTGTGCACACCTAAGTTGGATATCAGTGGTATAGCGGGTGTGGCAAGACAGGTTGTGATTGATGTGTGTCGCGAATTAAATATTGAACTGCATATGGACAACTATTCATTGGAAGAAGTGCTGGCGGCAGAAGAAGTATTTGTTACGAACTCAATCGCGGGCATCTGGCCAGTTAAATTGATAGAAGAAAAGATCTATTCAATCGGCGATGTAACAAAACAGTTGCAACAGAAGTTTGCGCAATATCAACAGCGACAGGGCGAATATGAAAACGCTAATTAAACTGTTTGCATTATTGGGTGTGATCGCGACGCTTGTTGTTACTGCCATTGGTTTTCATTTTTATAGTTTTAAAAATACACCAATGAATATTAACGAAGAACAGGTGGTGGTTGTAAAACCTGGTGCCTCCTTGAGTCAGATTGCACATGATTTGGCAGCAAAAGGTATTGTTGATTATCCACGCTATCTAAGCTGGTGGGGGCGCATCGATGGCACTGCCAGTCGTATTCATGTAGGTGAATATCAGTTAATGCCGGGGGCAACGCCGCAGCAATTTCTGCAACAAATGGCTCGTGGTGATGTTATTCAATATTCCGTCACCTTGATTGAAGGATGGAACTACCGTCAGGTGTTGCAGGTTTTGCATGAAAATGAAAAATTAAAACCAACGCTGGCCGGTAAAACAGAGCAAGAGATTGCTGCAGCGATCGGTATCGAAAGCGGTCATCCTGAAGGATGGTTCTTTCCTGATACCTATCACTTTCCTGCCGGCATGACAGATGTCGAGTTTTTAAAGCGCGCTTATCGTGCGATGCAAAAGCGTTTGGAGCTGGAATGGCAAAACAAGGCAGAAGGGCTGCCTTATAAAAATGCCTATGAAGCGCTGATTATGGCATCGATTATTGAGAAAGAGACGGGCGTGCCTAGCGAGCGTAGTGAGATTGCGGGGGTATTCGTCAGGCGTTTGGAAAAGAAAATGCGTTTGCAAACAGATCCCACAGTGATCTACGGCATCGGTGAAAAGTTTGATGGCAATATTCGACGTCGCGATTTGCGTAAAGATACCCCGTACAATACCTATACGCGTCATGGCCTAACGCCAACGCCAATTGCTATGCCGAGTGGTGAAGCGATACATGCGGCACTGCATCCGGCGGATGGCAAGAGCCTATACTTTGTGGCCAAGGGGGATGGTAGTCACTATTTCTCTGAAACCATTAGAGAACACATCAACGCAGTTCGTAAATACCAACTGAAAAAGAAATAGTAAGGATACAAGATGACACGCGGCCGCTTTATCACAATGGAAGGTATTGAAGGTGTGGGCAAGTCCACCAACATGGCGTTTGTTCAGCAATACCTGGAAGGGAAAGGTATTCCTCTAGTAGTGACGCGTGAGCCGGGCGGTACTGAGCTGGCGGAGAAGATCCGTGAGTTGTTGTTGGATCATCGTAACCAAAGCATGGCGGATGATACCGAACTGTTGCTGATGTTTGCCGCACGTGCCCAGCATCTGAATGAATTGATCGTGCCGGCTTTAGAAACCGGTAAGTGGGTGCTGTGTGATCGTTTTACCGATGCCACTTATGCCTATCAGGGCGGTGGTCGTGGTATCAGTATTGAGCGCATTGCCCAGCTGGAGCAGTGGGTACAGGGCGAGCTGCGCCCGGATGCGACGATTCTGCTGGATGCGCCGACGGAAGTAGGTTTGGCGCGTGCCGCCGGTCGAGATCAGGAAGCGGATCGTTTTGAGCGTGAGAAGCAGGATTTCTTTGATAATGTGCGCAACTGCTATTTGCAAATGGCAGAGGACGCGCCGCAGCGTTATCGCATTATCGATGCCAGTCAGCCGCTGGATAACGTTACAATGCAATTGGAAGCGGTAATGAGCGAATTGATTGGGTAACGATCTAAAATGATATTTCCCTGGCAACAATCACAATGGCAAATCCTGCAGGAGGCGCGTCAGCAAGGGCGCATGCCCCACGCTTTGCTGTTCACCGGGCCTAATGGCCTTGGCAAGCAGCATTTTGCTGAGCAAATAGCCCAATCGCTGTTGTGTAGTCAAAATGATGTTCAAGGGCATCCCTGTGGCCAGTGCCGGGGCTGCCAGCTGTTTTTGGCGGGGAGCCATCCTGATGTCTCCATCGTTGAGCCGCTGGAGGGCAAAAAGAATATCTCTGTAGACCAGGTGCGCGAGGTAGGGCGTTATCTGTCACTGAAATCTCAATATGAAGGCCACAAGGTGGTGGTTCTCGCGCCCGCTGAGGCGATGAACGTCAATTCCGCCAACAGTCTTTTGAAAACCCTTGAGGAACCTTCTCAGGGTGCTGTGTTACTGCTGGTGACTCATCGGCCAGCCCAATTGCCGGCTACCATTCGTTCTCGTTGCCAGGAGATTCGTTTTCAGGTGGCGAGCGCGGAAATGGGCGAAGAATGGCTACGCAGTCAGGGTTTAGGGGCAGATGCCAAGCTGCTTTTGGCATTAAGTGACGGTGCACCCCTAAAGGCGAAGGCACTAGCGGACGACAACCTAATTCGAGAACGCAAGGATTCGTTTAACACACTGGAAAATATGGCAAATCAAACCACAGACCCGATTAGTGTCGCCGCCACCTGGGTGAAGTCAGGGCCTGAGCAGGCGTTGCAACGGCTATACCTATGGTCTGTAGATATGGCGCGTTTGCAGAGTAGCCAAACGCCGCCGCACGTTGCCAACCAGGATTTGGCGGATCGTTTGCTTAATTTAGCAAATCAGGTATCTTTAAAGTCTCTTCTGCGTTGGCAAGAACGAATACAACAAGCGCTGCGGGAGATCGAGAGTAACTATAACGCCACGCTAGTCATGGAAGCGGTACTCATGCAGTGGCAAGCCATGTTTAGGTGTAGGAAACAAAATGGCTGATGATAATAATCCAGCCCCGCGCAGTCAGGGCATCTTATCGCTAACCATCAAAGACAAAGGCGCTTTGTATGCGGCCTATATGCCGTTTGTGCGTAATGGTGGTCTGTTCATCCCAACCAACAAGGATTACACCTTGGGGGATGAGGTTTTTATGCTGCTCAAGTTGATGGATGAGACAGAGAAACTACCTGTTGTTGGTAAAGTGATCTGGGTAACACCGAAGGGGGCGCAGGGCAATCGCGTGGCCGGTGTCGGTGTTCAGTTTGCCGATGATAGCGATGGCAGTGAAGCGCGCAAAAAAATAGAAACCTACCTTGGTGGTGCACTAAAATCGGATCGACCCACTCACACGATTTAGTAGGTCACTTAAAAGTTCTCATGCGGCACGATACTGCGTTAAAATCCGCCTCATAATGCTCATTTATTAGCTATAAACTGCGCTTATTCGTTGAATTTTGCCTTGTCTCGCACTCAACTGAGAATTTTTAAGTAACCTACTATTTAATTTTATGTTTGAAAGAGTATTTTCATGGGTATTCAACTCGTAGACTCCCATTGTCATTTGGATCGCCTTGACCTGGATAAAATTGGTGGTGATCTGGATCATGTTTATGCACAAGCGGCAGAGCTGGGCGTCAGCCACATGCTATGTGTAGGCATCAACATGGAATTGTGGCCTGAGATGATGAAGATCGTTGAGGCAGCGGGTGAAAATGTCTACGCATCAGTTGGTGTACATCCAAATGACAACGATGGTCATGATCCATCTGTAGATGAGTTGGTTGAATTCTCCAAACATCCAAAGGTAGTTGCTATCGGTGAAACCGGTCTCGATTATTTTCGTAGTGAAGGTGATCTTGATTGGCAACGTGATCGTTTCCGTCGCCACATCGCTGCAGCCAAGCAGACCGGAAAACCTCTAATCATTCATAGTCGCGAAGCACAGCCAGATACGCTCACTATTATGAAAGAAGAGGGGGCGGATCAGGTTGGTGGTGTTATGCACTGCT
>JBNKYV010000213.1:0-5957 GCA_050301075.1 Gammaproteobacteria bacterium | reverse complement strand
CACAGAAATACATAGAAAAGATATTACGGGCGCGTGTTTACGACGTTGCCGTTGAAACGCCGCTGTCCAACATGAAGCGCTTGTCCACACGCCTTGGCAATAATGTATTGCTCAAGCGTGAAGATTTGCAGCCAGTATTCTCATTTAAACTGCGCGGCGCCTATAACAAGATTGCCAGCCTGTCTGAAGAGGCCAAGGCGAAAGGGGTGATTGCGGCTTCGGCAGGTAATCACGCCCAAGGTGTTGCGCTATCTGCACAAAAGCTGGGTATTAAGGCCGTTATTGTCATGCCTAAAACTACTCCGCCAATCAAAGTGGCGGCGGTGCGCAGCTATGGCGCAAAGGCGATATTGATCGGCGATGCGTATGACGATGCCTACACCCATGCTCGTGAGCTGGAAGAGAAAGAGGGTTACACCTTCGTTCATCCTTACGATGATCCGGATGTCATCGCCGGCCAAGGTACCGTGGCGATGGAGATCCTGCGCCAGCACGCGGGCCAAATGGAGGCTGTATTTGTTCCGGTTGGCGGTGGTGGTTTGTTGGCCGGGGTTGCGTCGTTCCTTAAATATGTCTGCCCTGAAGTTAAGGTGATTGGTGTTGAGCCAGAGGATGCGCCTTGCATGCAGCAGGCGTTGGAAAAACAGCGCCGTGTTACCTTGAATCAGGTGGGTATTTTTGCCGATGGTGTTGCTGTTCGTCAGGCGGGTAAAGAGCCTTACCGCATCGCGCGCCAGTGTGTGGACGAGGTCATACTCGTTAACACCGATGAAATCTGCGCCGCAATTAAAGATATCTTCGATGATACCCGATCCATTGCCGAGCCAGCGGGCGCCCTGGCTGTCGCTGGTATGAAAAAGTACGTTGAGCGCGAACAGGTTAGCGAAAAGACGTTTGTTGCGATCGATAGTGGTGCCAATATCAATTTTGATCGTCTGCGTCATGTTTCAGAGCGTGCTGAGGTTGGTGAACGTAATGAAGCAATCTTTGCTGTGACCATTCCTGAAAAGCCCGGTAGCTTTCGCCGCTTCTGTCACGCCATTGGCAAACGTAGCGTGACCGAGTTTAACTACCGTTATGCAGACCACAGCGACGCCCACGTGTTTGTTGGGCTGCGTTTGGGGGATGCTGATGATAATAAGGATGAGTTGCTACAGCGCCTGAGTGACAAAGGTTATCCCGTGACGGATATGACCGACAATGAAGTCGCAAAACTGCACATTCGCCATATGGTCGGTGGTCATGCAGGTGTGGAGAATGAAGTGATTTTTCGCTTCGAATTTCCAGAGCGCCCCGGTGCATTGCTCGAGTTTCTTACTAAAATGGGGCAGCGCTGGAATATCAGTATGTTTCATTACCGCAATCATGGCGCCGCGTATGGTCGCGTGCTTGCGGGGGTTCAGGTGCCGTCTGAGGACAAAAAAGAGTTTCGGGCCTTCCTGGATGAGCTCGGTTACGTCTACGTTGATGAGACGGATAACGAGGCCTATCAACTCTTTCTAAGCTAAGCTGGGTATTACAGTTTTCCCGCCTTGGGCCGATTGCAATTAGGGAATTTACGTTTTTTGATTACAGTCGAGCCAGGAATAGGACGGGCGCAGGAATGCTGGAATTCTTGAAGAAAAGTCTTGGCCTGAATGAAGTTGCCAAGACGAAACAGAAAGTAGAGAAAAAGAGTATCAGTTGTGAAACGGTAGTGAATTTAATGCACTACTTTCCAATTGGTACGCGCCTGCGTTATTACCCCGAATATCAGAAAGATATCATGATGAATACGCTATTGGTCGCTTACTGGATCAATGGCGATTTGATCTATTCCACCAAAGGCGTGTCATTTAATAACAATGTGCTGGTGCTGAATGACCGCGGTACACATCGTTCTTACCAAATTATCGACAGCTTCCGTTTTGTTGTGCCAGTGCTTGAGGATCAAGAGAGCAAGCTCGATTACGCAAAGCGTGAAGAGCTGGCCAAGGTGGGGGGGATGACGCGCGGTAATACCATTACCCTGATGGCTGAAAAACATGATGGCCAGATTCCAGTGCTGGATACCATTGTAAACAAACGAGCCATCTTGAAAGATGGTTTATATGCCAACCAGCAGGTTGCGCTGCTGGATATTGATTTTGATTCCCTCTCTATTACCGACCAACGTGCACACCTGCGTTTGCAAACCAATGTGCCGGTCTCTTTGCAGGTAGCGGATAACGGGCAGATGCGTCTGCTTAATGGGCGTATGAAAGATTTCTCAGATTGCTCATTGAGGGTGGATGTGGAGCATGATCTGATTGTCGATAGCCGCCCGAAAGAGGGAGAGGAAGTGATTGTGTCATTTCATCTGCCCAATTGCCCAGAGATGATCTCATTGGCGGTTAAGGTCTATCGTGTCATGGGCGACTCAATTGTGATGATGTTCAGTGGTCGCGTGGAAAATGGTCGTATGCGCCCATTAAGTCAGATTGATATTTTAAACGTTAAAGCAAATTTGCTGCAGCACTGCGCGGCTGATGTTGTGAGTGACGATTAAATCAGCTTGAAATTATTTCAGCTTAGTTGACGTTATAACGCATTTCTAAAAACAGACTGCGCCCTTCCATAGGAAAGTCTTCTGCAATGGCTCCGTTGCTGGGTTCTCGCACATCCTCATCAAACAGGTTGCGTATGCCAATTGCCAGTTCAAAGTTCCTGCTTATTTGTCGGCTGACGTTGGCATTGACGACGGTATAGTCTGAGATTTGGGGGCGGGTGTCATTCTCAGCGCGGGCTCTGTCACCTACCCAATTGGCACTGATAAATAGCCAGCTGTTGAATCGGTATTTATGTGTTGCGCTTAGTGACAGCTGTCGTCCTGGCGCGTAGGGAACAATTCGCCCTGTCTTGTCATTTTCTGAGTGTTGTATTGTAAATGCCGCTACGAGCTTGGTTTTTTCTCTTGGGGTCCAGGTGCTTTCCAATTCGATGCCGTAACCGGTTTGTTCGTTGAGATTGGCTGCTTGAGTGCCGGTCGCGACAGGTGTAAAGGCAATTAGGTCGCGCGCCTTATAGGCAAATAGATTGATGTGTTCCTGCACGTTAAACGTGGGATGGTAATCAAAGGCGAGTTCAACGGTGGTTATCTTTTCGGGTTGTAGTTCTGGGTTGCCTAATGCAGCAGGATTGTTACGTATAAAAAGTTCGTTTAATGAAGGCGCGCGGAAGGCTGTGCCGAGCAGTAGTTTGCTGGTTAAGTTGTAGTGCATTGCCCAAACAAGTGCCAGGCGAGGATTAAATGTATCGCCAAAAATGGAGTAGTGATCGTGGCGCAGGCCGGTGGTGAGTTCCCAGTCAGGGGCAAACTGCCACTCATCTTGTATCGATAAAAACCATGAGTTATCGGTTCTGGAGGGCTGATAGATATAGTCTGTGCCGGTAACGTCTGTCAGGGTGCCATCCACGCTGGTGATAATTGGCGATGTGTCACCTACGCTGTCTGTGACTCCAGGTCCAAAATTTTTGCGTTCGAAGGTATCTATTTTTTCTCTTTTTGCTCCAATGCTTAGGCGAATGGCATGATTATGAAGGCTTCTGTTGAGGGCTTCGATTTCCAGGCTATGAATTGTTTTATGTCCGCCAGGGTAGCCATAAATACCATCGGGAAATGTAACCAGGCACATCTGGGCATTAAATGGTGCGCCTAGCACTGGACAGTTACTGTTTGGTGCGGTGCCAATATTGCCATCATCGCCAATTGGTACGGTTGTGCCGGGTGGCAGTAGCGTGAAAAGGGTTTCGGTTCGTTGTTTGGTAAAGCGGTAGTGGTTGGTTAACTTCCAGTGATGGATTTTATCGTTAGGGCTGTATTGGACCGCCAATTGGTAGTTTTCTGAATTGTCCCGGCCCGTTAGGTCAATGGCTTGTGCGCCGCCACTGCCTGTGCCGGCATCTCGTTGGTTCCAGTTCCAAAGATTAAAGCTCCATTCGTCATTACGTATATCTAATGAACTTGTCAGGATGTTGTACATGCTTTGTATTGGTGCCGGTGTTAATGATGATCCCGCTGCTGTTGCGCTATCTGAATGAACGATGCGGCTATCATCGCCATCGCTTTTGCTATGTTCGAGAGTGAAGGCAATTTGCCAATCATCAATCTCACCGCTGGTTTGCAGCCAGCTCTCTTTACTGTCAAAAGAACCGGTCCGGCCCCCTAATTGTGACGTTTGAATCTCATCCCCTTGTTTGGTGACGACGTTGATAACCCCCGCGAATGCATCTGAACCATGTACCGCAGAACCAGGACCGCGAATTACTTCAATGCGTGAGATGGCGTGAATGGGTAGGCGAAAGCGGTTAAAGCGTCCTCCTGACCCCGGTGGGGCGATAGGCACACCGTTGATCGTCAATAACACCTGTGGATTGAAGCCGGTATGAATGCCACGAATGGAGTAGCTGGCGGTCATGCGGCTGAGATGAGAGGGGTATACATGGATGCCTGGTATCAGTTCTAGCGCTTCATCCAGATGGGTTGCCCCCATTGCTTTCAGGTCATTGGCGCTAATGATTGATGCTACGGCCGGTGTGAGATGCACAGGCTTATAGGTGCCGGTGGCAATGCTAATGAGTTCATCATCGCCATACATTAGTAGGGGGTCATCCTCCAATGCGGCAAACATCTCTTGTGCGCATATGGCGGGTGATGCTGCTAGCGTTATCCCCAATAGTAAAGTCTTAGGACTTAACGGGTGTTGTGGCATATGTTGTTGTAAATATTATATTTATAAGTTTTGTTTAATATACCTGTATATGGTTGGATCGGCCAACTACCATGAAACTTAAGGTAATTCGGTGCCGGGAAGCGAAAAGCGGAGATGGAGCGAATCGATGGATATTACGGAGGGTAACCGCCAGAGCTACAGGCTCTGGCGGTGAAGCTTAGGAAGCTTTAAACAGCCTGTTTTCGAAGTGCGATCTCTTCTGCAGGTTCTATCAATGCGTGTACTACACCCAGCACATCTTTTCCGTTGCGTGGATCAACCGCATAGACTGGAATATCCAGGTTCATGGCTGCCAGTTCATTGCAGTAGTCGTTGATAGCAGGTGTTTCTGAGATGTCACGGCACGTAACGCCAATTACCAGCTTGCGTTCGGCTACGAAATAGTCGAACAGCTTCAAATAGTGCTTCATGTCCTGTAGAGGATTGTCGCGGCTGTTGTCGACCAGTAAAACTACACCATGGGTGCCGAGAGTGAGAATGTCCCACATGAAATCAAAACGCTCTTGTCCGGGAGATCCGTAAAGGTGAATGCGCTGACCCTCTGCTCTGTAAACCCCATAGTCCATAGCAACCGTTGTTGTTGGCTTGCGGTTTAGCGTGATGTCTGATGCATCAACATCTGTGTTGACGACTTCAATACAGCTTAGTGAATTTACTGCAGTGGTTTTCCCCGCACCCACTGGACCAGTCAAGAGTATTTTATATTCCATTATTATCTACCCGTTATTGTTCGTGGCGTTATGTAAACCTTAATACAAACTGCTGTTTTGCAATAGTGTTTGTGTGCAAAAAGTCTGTCTCAAGTTGGGGACAATATTGAAACATGAAGGAAACATTAAAGACCTGTGAAGGGTAGGGTTATGCGGTTTGGCTATGTCTTTATAAGTTGCCCTAGTCTCTCTTCTGCTAATTATTGAGTGGGTTTGTTTAGCATTACCCATAAAAAGGTTTCGCCTGCGATGGAGTGTTTTTGGCCATCCAAAATATTAAACCCCGTCTCTTCTGCCAGTTGGTAAAGTTTTTCTGGTGTTGTGTGGCTGTAATAAAGCTGTTGTCCCAAAAACTCTTTGTAGCCATCAAATTCATCACAACCTGTGTAGTCTTTAGTGGCGTAAGTGAAGAGTAGTTTGCCTTCAGGTTTTAACCAACGGAAAATATTTTTTAATAAGGCCGGGTGCTTGTTATGAGGTACATGAAACATGCTGT
>JBNKYV010000212.1:0-5145 GCA_050301075.1 Gammaproteobacteria bacterium | reverse complement strand
TTCGCACTAGCTAGCAAGAGCGTATTTCGTTGAAAATAATTTCAATGATACTGCTAATTAAATGTAGTTCCCGAATCGTGCTAGGCTGTTTCAGGTTATGACTTAACCCCATCTAACGCAGCCGAGCACCGCAACCTAAAGTGGAATTAAGGGTTCTTTGTTTGAGCTTGTGAAGTATGAACAAGCGAGTTCAAGAACCCGCCACTTTAGGTGAGGAGCACAGGGAACCAAATTAGCGTTTTTTGCTAATTTGGCAAGTTAGCTGGGCGGCCTTTTCTTTGGTTCGTTTCTCTTGTGCCCGCTCTTTGGGTATTTGGCCGCGCAAAAGAAATGAATCCGACCGCGGTTCGGGAACCGCATCTAATTAAGTTCTTAAACAAAGAACCCTCATTTCCGCATTGGATTGCGGTGCTCGGCTGCTTTAGACGGGATAGGGGGGGATATCAAAGTTTGTAGGAGCCTGCCCTGCAGGCGATTGACCTTTACCAAAGTAACAATTTGTTTCGCTTTGTAACGATCCCGGTATGAGGTATTGACCCATAACTAGCGTGGGCTCATGCTTTACCACTCTTGTAGGCAAAGGATGCTTAACTATGGTTGAACGTTATGCAGGCTGGTTAATTCGTTACCGCTGGTTGGTAATCGTATTAACTCTGTTATGGGTGGTGCTGGCCGCCAGTGGGGGGCGTTTTCTCTCTTTTTCCAATGACTATCGTGTTTTCTTTAGTGAAGAGAATCCGCAGTTATTGGCTTTCGAGGCGCTGCAAAATACCTATTCCAAAAACGATAACCTGATGTTTGTGGTTACGCCGAAGGATGGCAATGTATTTACACCTAAAACACTTTCCATTATCGAAGAGTTAACCAAAGAAGCGTGGCAAACGCCATATTCAACGCGTGTTGATTCTATAACCAACTATCAACACACCTATTCCGAATATGATGATTTGGTGGTATTGCCGCTGATTGAAGACGCAATGTCTTTAAGCGCAGATGAGATCGCAAGTGCGCGTGAGATAGCGCTACATGAACCTTCATTGGTTAAACGCGTTATCTCATCTACCGGCCATGTAGCCGGTGTAAACGTCACCATTCAAATGCCCGGCACAGACGGGCAGAAAGAGGTGCCAGAGGTAGTGGCCTTTGCGCGCGATCTTAAGGCGCAGATGGAGGCAAAGTATCCTGATATCGGAATCCGCCTCACCGGTATCGCGATGATGAACAACGCCTTTCCAGAAGCTGGGCAGAACGATGTGCAAACCCTCGTGCCGGTCATGTTTGTGTTAATCATTGTCTTGGTGGGTGTTTCCCTGAAGCTGGTTAGCGGCACAATTGCGACTTTGTTAGTGATATTGATGTCGATTGCCTCTGCAATGGGATTGGCCGGCCATGTGGGTATTAAACTCAGCCCGCCAACCATGTCAGCACCGACGGTAATTATGACCATAGCCGTTGCGCACTGTGTGCATATCTTAAGTAACTTTATGCAGGCCTTCTATCGTGTAGAGACTAAAGCTGAAGCGATGGTGGATAGTTTGCGCATCAACTTTCAGCCCGTGTTCATCACTAGTCTCACCACCATGATTGGTTTCTTGAGTATGAACTTTTCAGATGCACCACCATTCCGTGATCTGGGCAATATCGTTGCGCTCGGTGTGGTGACGGGGTTTGTGCTTTCCGTTACTTTCCTGCCAGCGTTAATGTCGATATTGCCGGTAAAAAAACCAACACGCGAAGCGCGTGGCTGGGGTGTGATGGAAGGTTTGGCTGAGTTTGTTATCAAGCGTCGTAATGTGTTGATGTACGGCATGATCGGCGCCGCCATTGTACTGGTCGCCATGGTGCCCAAGAACGAGCTGAACGATGAGTTTGTGAAGTACTTTGATGAGAGCGTCGATTTTCGTGTCGATACCGACTACACCACAGACAATCTCACCGGTATGTATCAAATCAGTTACTCCATTGGTGCCGGGGAGAGCAGTGGCATCAGTGATCCTGAATATCTGCGCAAGCTTGAAGAGTTTGCCAACTGGTATCGTCAACAGCCAGAGGTGCTACATGTAGGCGTGTTTACCGACATCATGAAACGGGTAAACCGCAATATGCACGGAGATGATGATGCCTGGTATCGCATTCCGGAGCAGCGTGATCTCGCAGCGCAATATCTATTGCTATATGAAATGTCGCTGCCGTATGGCCTGGATCTGAACAATCAGATCAATGTTGATAAATCAGCAACGCGCATGAACGTAACGCTGCACAGTCTTTCATCTAATGATCTGACGGCATTGGAAGCGCGCGCTCAAGCGTGGATGAAGGCAAACCTGCCGGACTATATGCATACCAACGGCGCAAGCCCGGCGTTGATGTTTGCCAACATCGGCCAGCGCAATATCAATAGCATGCTAGAGGGTACGACCATCGCCTTGATATTGATTTCACTGATTCTGATTTTTATTCTGCGATCCGTGAAAATTGGTCTGGTGAGTCTGGTGCCTAACCTGATCCCCGCCATGATGGCCTTTGGCCTGTGGGCGATCTTTGTTGGCCAAGTAGGGTTGGCGCTCTCGGTTGTTGTTGGCATGACCTTGGGTATTGTGGTGGATGATACCGTGCACTTTTTAAGCAAGTATCTGCGCGCGCGCCGTGAAAAAGGTTTATCCAGCGAAGATGCCGTGCGTTACACCTTCTCAACCGTGGGTATGGCCTTGTGGATTACCACGGTTGCACTGGTTGCAGGTTTTCTGGTGCTATCCTTGTCAGCCTTTGAATTGAACTCCAGCATGGGATTGATGACGGCAATCACCATTACCATTGCTTTGATTGCAGACTTTTTACTATTGCCACCGTTATTAATGAAATTGGAGGGGAATAAAGATGTGTCTAAAACAGTTTCAGCATAAGGCGGCAATCGGTTCGCTGTTATTAAGCCTGCTTGTGCCTGCGGCATGGGCAGCGACAGCTGAAGAGAAAGGTTTGGCTATCGCCACAGAGGCGCAGCACCGTCAGGATGGTTTTAATGATTTTACCGTAAGCATGGAGATGATCCTGCGCAACCGCCAGGGTGATGAGAGCGTGCGTTACGTGCGCCTGAAAACACTGGAAGTGGATGGCGATGGTGATAAAAGCCTTTCGATCTTCGATGAGCCGGCAGATGTAAAAGGCACAGCCATGCTGACCTATACACATAAAGTTGAAGCTGATGATCAATGGCTCTATCTGCCTGCGCTTAAGCGCGTGAAACGCATTGCCTCACGCAATAAATCCGGCCCCTACATGGGCAGTGAGTTTGCCTATGAAGATATCTCCTCACAAGAGGTTGAGAAGTACACCTTCAAATACCTGCGCGATGAAGTGTACGAAGGCATGGACTGTTACGTGATCGAACGAGACCCCATTGATAAATACTCGGGCTACACGCGTCAGTTGGTATGGATCGATAAAGCAGAGTATCGCCCATTGCGTATCGATTTTTATGATCGTAAAGATGCCTTGTTAAAAACGCTTTACCAACGCAACTATCACAAGTTCCTGGAGAACCACTGGCGCCCCGCCGAAATGTACATGGAAAACCATCAAACCGGCAAAACCACGTTGATCAAATGGACGGATTATCACTTCCGCACAGGTTTGAGTGAAAATGATTTTCGTGTTGCAGATCTAAAACGCGCTAAATAGAGATGGCTGTAGATTTAATCCTGGCTGGTGTTTTAGCGGGCGCCCAACTCTCCGGTAATGTGGGGGTGGAAGGGCGCTATTACGGCGATGATCCGCTCTATAGCAATCAGGCGGAGAGCACCACATCATTGGTGATTCAGCCCGAGTTCTATTGGCAGTGGAACGACGGCGATAACAGCTTTACCTTCGAACCCTTCGTGCGTACCGGCGATAAGGATGATGAACGCAATCACGCCGATATTCGTGAGCTGATGTGGATCAACGTCGCAGGTGATTGGGAAACGCGCGTGGGCGTTGGTTATGTCTTCTGGGGTGTGACTGAATCTCAACATCTGGTGGATATCATCAATCAAACCGATCTGGTGGAAAGCCCGGATGGTGAAGATAAGCTCGGCCAGCCCATGGTCAACGTCACACGCGTGACAGAGATCGGCAACTGGGATCTGTTTATCCTGCCCGGTTTTCGTGAACGTACCTTCCCGGGGGCGGAGGGGCGGCTGCGCACACCGCTGATTGTCGATACCGATCAACACGCAATCTACGAATCACAACGCCAGGAGAATCACATCGACTGGGCCGTGCGTTGGTCGCATTACATCGGTGATGTGGATATCGGTATCTCGCACTTCTCCGGCACCGCGCGTGACCCGGAATTTGTCACCGGCCTAAACAGTGCCAGCCAACCGGTCCTGATCCCGCGTTACGACCTTATCCACCAAACAGGCCTGGCCGTGCAAACCATCTGGGATGCCTGGCTGTGGAAGCTAGAAGCCATCTCTGTCGAACGTCGGGAATCCAACCACTTCGCTATGACGGGCGGTTTTGAATACACCTACGTGGGGCTGTTTGAAACCGCCATGGATCTGGGCATGATCGCCGAATATCTCTACGACGATCGTAAAGAGAACGCCCCTACACCCTTTGAAGATGACGTTATGCTAGGCCTGCGCTGGGTATTTAACGATGCGCAGAGCACAGAAGTGCTGCTGGGCGTGATCCACGATCTCGATGGCACCGCCACCAGCACCACTATCGAAGCCTCGCGCCGTATCGGTAACAGTTGGAAAGCGGAGTTTGAATATCGTGGCAGTAGCGGGGTAGAGGCGACCGATCCTCTCTACCTATACCGTCGTGATGACTATTGGCAGGCCTCGCTCAGGTGGTTTTTCTAGGGCCGGTTACTATTCTTTAGTAATACATATACCGCACCGGTCCCACCATCTATCTGGCGGGCCGGGCAAAATGCCAGCACATCGTCCCACTGTTGCAACCAGCTGTTCAGCTTCGCCTTAATCACCGGCTTCCTCTGATGAGAGCCATACCCCTTGCCGTGCACAATGCGCACCGCGCGAATGTTCACCGCCAGGCAATCCCCCAAAAACTGAGCCACGCTCGCCCGCGCCTCGGCAATGGTCTTGCCGTGCAGGTCTAGCTCCGCACCAATGGCAATCTTCCCCTGGCGCAGTT
>JBNKYV010000211.1:0-5196 GCA_050301075.1 Gammaproteobacteria bacterium | reverse complement strand
CTGCTGCAACTGTTTATGCCGCTCAACTTTCTAGGTTTTGTTTACCGCGAGATCAAACACTCGCTTGCTGATATGGAGAAGATGTTTAACCTGCTTGAGAACAACCCGGATGTGCAGGACAAACCTAATGCAAAACCCTTGGAAGTTTCCCAAGGTAAAGTCAGATTCAAAAACGTAGCGTTTGGCTATAACGCCAACCGACAGATTCTGCACGATGTGGATTTTGAAATTCCTGCTGGCAAAAAAATCGCCGTGGTTGGTCACAGTGGCGCGGGCAAATCGACGTTATCACGACTGCTATTTCGCTTTTACGAAATCAATGGTGGCAACATACTCATCGACGACCAAGACATTCGTGAGATCACACAAAAAAGTTTGCGTGCTGCAATCGGCATCGTGCCACAAGATACTGTGCTGTTTAACGACAGCATCAAATACAACATCGCTTATGGCCGACCTGATGCCAGTGAAGACGAGATTATAAAAGCAGCCAAAACAGCGCACATCCATGACTTCATTGAATCACTTCCAGAAGGCTACGAAAGCACCGTAGGCGAACGCGGCTTAAAACTCTCCGGCGGTGAAAAGCAACGTATCGCAATCGCACGCACGGTGTTGAAGAACCCTCAAATCCTTATCTTCGATGAAGCAACCTCTGCACTGGATTCCAAATCTGAGCAGGCGATTCTCAAAGAGCTTAAAGAGGTTGCCAAAAACCGTACCACACTGGTGATTGCTCACCGCCTATCCACCATTGTCGATGCCGACGAAATATTGGTGATGGACAGTGGCCGCATTGTTGAAAAAGGCACACATAAACAGTTGCTCAACAAAGGTGATGTCTATGCCCATATGTGGGCACTTCAGCAGGAGCAAAAAGAACAGAATGATTAAAAATGTGACCGAGTTCACACTTTTAACGCCCCCATCCGATTATCCTGACGTCGTTTTGTGACGTAGTTCACACTTTCCTGGCAATACGACGTATTAAAATGCGCTAACGTAGTTGTTCCAACACATAAACCTGAAGGCATAGGTTTATGGGGCGTGAAACTCTGGCCACCTCTCAGCCCAGGCCAAGAAATCCAGTGACGGACATTTCAAGATTAAGCAGTTTAAGGTTGGTAATGTTGAAATCCCTCAATACGCCCAAAAACATCCTGGCGATTTCTCTTCTTTTAGTAAACGCACCCGCGATGGCAACAGCCCTGGGCAGTGCTGACATGTTCAATGCTTACAGCCTGGGCACGTTTAATTACGGCAGTGTTGATATCGAAGGCGTAATCGGCGCAGGCGGTGACATCACCTATACAGGTGGCGATACTGGTCGTTATGCACCTAGCGATGCGGAATACACAATCTACGGCGAGAAAAACGTTACTGTCACCAATCATCATGTTTACAACGGTGGCATTCAGGCTGGCGGCACCATCTCAACAACTGACACCACACTCGGTGGCAATATTGGAGCCAATAAAGACGTAAACATTACACGAGGCAGTTTCTCTTCTGCGTCACCTACTATTACAAGCGAACAAAATGTAACGCTAACAGGGCTGGCGGTACAAAATGGCACCGTTCATGTTGGCGGTGTTTTTGATAATGAAGCAGGCGGCAATTTTACCGGCAGCACATTGGTACTCGGTCCTACCGCAAGCACAACAGCAGACCAATGGTATCTAAACCAAGGTACAGTCATTGCCGGTTCAAACCCGGAAGTGACATTGATCGACCATCAACAAATTGCCAACGATATCATTAGCGCCAGCCAAAGCTACGCATCACAAGATGCCAATGCAAACACTATCAACCTGGGTAATCAGGAGTGGTTGTTCGAAGGCACAAGCGATTTAAACATCTTTGACTTCACAGGCAGCGATTTGGCGAATTTGGCCTCCCTATCTTTCACAGGGGATGCATCTGCCACTTACATCATCAATGTTGAAGGTTCAGACATTAGTTTTGGTTTGGTTGATCACTTAATCGGCGGTTTCTTCTTTAATGGTGAACAAATGAGCGTCGATACACACGACGACATTTCGAGCCGCATTCTGTTTAACTTCTTTGAAGCAAACACGCTGGATATTTATGGAAGTGTATTTGGCACCATCCTTGCGCCTTATGCAGATGTTTACTACGTCAATGGTGCTATCAACGGCAGCGTGTATGCAGGCAGCCTCAGCGGCGACGGTCAAATCAATGCCATCTCTTTTAACGGCGAGGGTGTTACCCCGCCAAGCCAGGTGCCAGTACCGGCTACTTGGTTACTCATGCTGTGCGGACTGCTTTGGATGAAGCAGCGCACATCATAAACGAAGCAGATACCATCTACGTATTTGTTATCTTGTTTGCCTTTTTTAAGGAGGGATTTTCCCTCCTTCTTTTTTTCTGATTTTATGTGCTACCTTTAATGGTATGCCTAAGAAATCTTCACTGAACTCTTTAAAGCTTCGCCGCGTTGGCATTGATACCTACCGCGAAAATGTTGCCTATTTACATCGGGAATGTGAGTTATATCGGGTAGAAGGTTTTCAGGCGCTCTCAAAAATTGAGATCAGTGCGAATGGCAATAAAATTCTCGCCCTGATCAACGTCGTTGACGATGAAAACATCGTCACCACCAGTGAACTTGGGCTATCAGAACAAGCCTTTGAACAGCTCAAAATGGAAGAGCAAACACTCGTCTGCATTGCCCATGCAGAGCCCCCCTCTTCAATGGAAGCCATCCGTAAAAAAATTGCGGGTAAACGGTTGGAGCAATCTGAATTCACCGATATCGCACGCGATGTTGTAGAACACCGCTTTTCCAAAATGGAGCTGGCAGCGTTTCTAGTGGCCTCCGGCCAGACAGGGCTTGATCGCGACGAAGTGCTTTGCCTCACGCGCGCCATGATCGCCACAGGGGCCAAACTGGAGTGGCATGAGCCACGCGTGGTAGACAAACACTGCATTGGCGGCATTCCTGGCAATCGTACCTCTATGCTGGTTGTACCCATCGTCGCTGCACACGGCATGTTGATTCCGAAAACCTCCAGCCGCGCCATCACCTCCCCTGCCGGCACAGCCGATACGATGGAGGTACTTTCAAAGGTCGAGTTATCACCCGACAAGCTGCATCATATTATTCGCAACCAGCGCGGTTGTATTGGCTGGGGCGGCACCGCAAACCTAGCTCCGGTGGATGACGTTTTAATCTCCGTAGAGCGCCCGCTGAGCATCGACTCACAAGGCCAGATGGTTGCCTCTATTTTGTCCAAGAAATTAGCAGCAGGCTCAACACATCTTCTAATCGATATTCCTGTTGGCCCTACAGCTAAAGTCCGCCACATGCGTGAAGCACTGGCACTACGCAAGCTGTTTGAATATGTAGGCGATCAACTCGACATACATCTTGAGGTAGTTATCACGGATGGGCGACAACCCATTGGTCGCGGCATCGGCCCGGTACTCGAAGCCAGGGACGTGATGAAGATTCTGAACAACGATCCCAACGCCCCGGATGATCTGCTACAGAAATCACTGCGCCTTGCTGGTCGCGTGATCGAGTTTGATCCTGATGTACGCGGCGGCCAAGGCTATAACATTGCGCGCGACATTTTGGAATCCGGCCGCGCTTTGGAAAAAATGAATGAGATTATCGATAGCCAAGGCAGGCGTACCGAACAACCACAGTTGGGTGCACTGCACTTTGATGTATGTGCCGAACACGATGGCATGGTGATCGACATCAACAACTATCACCTTGCACGCATTGCCCGTTATGCAGGCGCACCAATGGATAAAGGAGCCGGCGTTGATCTATTCGTCAAACTTGGCGAAGAGGTCAAAAGTGGCCAACCGCTTTACCGCGTATACGCCGAGTTCAAAAGCGACTTTCAGTTCGCACGCACTCTTACAGATCAAATGGGAAGTGGTTATACCCTTGGCAAAGCGGATGCCCTACCCAAGGCCTATGTGGAGTTCTAATCATGCAACTACTTGGCTTTCTTGATTATCGCGAACAGGGCAAACGCCTTGCTAGCGCACTGGACATTGAATATATAGAAGTTGAAACACACCACTTTCCTGATGGTGAAAGCAAAGTCCGACTCCCAAACCAGTTAGACGATGAAATTATTTTCTGCCGCAGCCTTGATGAACCCAACACAAAACTAATCGAACTCTTTTTCTGTTTCAAAACCGCGCGCGAACTTGGCGTTAAACACATCACGCTGGTCGCCCCCTATCTCTGTTACATGCGTCAGGACATTGCATTTAATCAAGGCGAAGCAATCAGCCAAAAAATTATTGGTGATTGGTTTGGCGAACTGGTGGATAAAATCATCACCGTAGATCCACACCTTCACCGCGTTGATTCGTTAGATAAAGTGATACCCAACACTGAGGCGATTACCCTATCCGCAGCACCACTCATGTCAGACTTTCTCAGCAATCTGTCACCCAGCCCGATTTTGCTGGGGCCCGATATAGAATCAGAGCAATGGGTCAAACAGATTGCAGGCAAAACAGATATGGATTGGGGTGTTGCGCGTAAGATCAGGCACAGCGATCACAATGTTGAAGTTTCTCTACCGGATAAAGACGTTGCCAATCGGGATGTTGTGATCGTTGATGACATTGCCAGCACAGGGCACACCATTGCTAAAGCGGCATATCAACTAAAAGCACATGGTGCAAACTCGGTGAGTTGTTTGGTAACACACCCACTCTTTGCTCAAAACGCCGAGCATGTTTTAACCAACGCAGGCGTAGACCATATCTGGAGCACCGACAGCACCAAACACCACAGCAATCACATCAACCTAGCCCCCATGCTTGCTGAGGCTCTCAAACGTTAAGAGGATTGTTTTTCATCCACAATGCGTTGGATGGTATTCATCACCTCAGCACTTGCCGACTCCATCTCGTGGAAAGCATTTATGATCGTATCTGTATCTGTCACATCAACAGTGTCTTGATGACTACTAACGAACGCTAATGCGTTGTGCGCACTTTGATGCACTAGCGCATGAGGACGCTCTAGCGAAGCGTATGACGGCACACCAGAGAAGCGTTCATGCCCATCTCCCGAGTCATACCACTTGCCCAAACGACAGTTATGATGATCCACCGCCACCGCCTGCGCCTCAGTCGAATCCACACCAGTACTTAAACTACGGTAGGCATTCTGCTTGTACACGATATGATCCATCTTCA
>JBNKYV010000210.1:0-9279 GCA_050301075.1 Gammaproteobacteria bacterium | reverse complement strand
GCCCATCTTTCCAACCTCCAGTTATGTATTTGGCAGCGCAGCGGAAGCCGCAGCGCGTTTCTCTGGTGAAGAGCCTGGCAACATCTATTCACGCTTTACCAATCCTACCGTGCGTACTTTTGAGCAGCGTTTGGCGGCAATGGAAGGAGGTGAGCGTTGTGTGGCGACTGCTTCTGGTATGTCGGCCATTTTGTCTACGTTGATGGCGGTATGTAAGGCTGGTGATCACGTCGTCTCATCACGTGCCATCTTCGGTACCACTTCTGTGCTGTTTACCAACTACATGGCCAAGTTTGGTGTTGAAACCAGCTTTGTTGATTTGGTGGATGTTGAGGCGTGGAAGGCCACGATTAAACCTAATACCAAACTGCTGTTTTTGGAAACACCATCCAATCCTTTGACAGAGGTAGCGGATATTCAGGCACTGGCAGATCTGGCGCATGCACATGGTTGTTTGTTAGTGGTAGATAACTGTTTTTGTACCCCTGCACTGCAACGTCCTCTGGAACTTGGAGCAGACATTATTATTCATTCAGCCACTAAATATCTGGATGGCCAAGGTCGTTGTGTCGGCGGTGCAGTCGTGGGTAAAGACGATGTTGTGGGAACAGATGTATACGGCTTTTTGCGTACGGCAGGGCCAACCATGAGTCCATTTAATGCTTGGGTATTTCTGAAAGGTTTGGAAACACTGCGTTTGCGTATGGATGCGCATTGTAAAAATGCACTTGAGTTGGCGCAGTGGTTAGAGCAGCAGCCTAAAGTGAAAAAGGTGAATTATCCTGGTCTTAAATCACACCCTCAACACGAGTTGGCCGCTAAGCAACAGCGTGGTTTTGGGGGGGTATTGTCGTTTGAAGTTGAAGGCGGTAAAGAGAGTGCCTGGAAACTGATCGACGCGACGAGAATGTTATCGATCACCGCCAACCTAGGCGATGCGAAATCGACCATCACACACCCTGCGACAACAACACATGGTCGTTTGACTCCTGAGCAACGTGAGAATGCTGGTATCAGTGATGGCTTGATCCGAATTGCTGTTGGCTTGGAAGATATCGACGATATCAAAGCCGATCTATCTCGCGGACTTTAACTTATAGCGATGGCCAAGCGCATATCGCCAACAGCTGCAAAGAAGAAGGCTGACAAGCTTTTACATAACAAGCGCCCGCTAGAAGCGAGAAAGCTTTTTGCAGATCTGATTAAAACCACGCCTCAAGATCATGAGGCGTGGCTTGGTTTTGCTTTGGCATCCATGCAAATAAAGAATCTTGGTGAGGCTGAGGCGGCCTTGCGCAAAACGCTGGAGCTTCAGCCAGATACGTTGCTTGCCTACGGTTTACTTGCACAGCTGATGTTGGAGCAGGGGCGTCATCAAGAAGCAGAAGCCGTCTGTCGCGTGCATTTGAAGTTTGCGTCGCAAGATTTCAAGGCTCACTATCGTTTAGGTAGCGCGTTAAATCGTCAGGGGCAATTTGCCGAGGCGCGCCAGATTCTAGAGAAGGCCAGTTCTCTGGGGCGTGGTTTTGATGCTGAATTTTTTGTGCAATATGGTCAGGCCTTGTTAAATCAAGGTGAGTTTGATGAGGCGCAAAAGCATCTGCAAACGGCTTTAAAGTTACAGCCAGATCACACCGGTGCGCTGGAGCAATTGGCGAACCTGTATAAAGAACAAAATCAATTTGATCTGGCGCAACAGTGTTATCAACAGATAGCCACACTTCAGCCTGATAAACAGGCGCTCTTTCCATGCAATATGGCATCTCTCAGCGATATGCAGGGGGATCATGGCCATGCGCTGGCGTTGCTGAACCAAGCGGTAAATGATTTTCCTAACTCTATTGATGTGCATTGGCGTCGTGCAGCGGCACTGTTGTTAAACGGCATCATGCCTGAGGGCTGGGCTGAATATGAATCGCGTTTGAATCATCCTGCCTGGATTGCTGCCATGGGGCGTTGTGAGTTTAATAAGCCACGCCTGAGTATTAGCGATGTTAAGTCTGGTTTGCAGGGCAAAACAGTCATGGTTTATAGCGAGCAGGGCTATGGCGACACCTTGCACTTTAGTCGCTATCTGCGCTTGCTACATGAATGCGGTGCTAAGGTTGTTTTCTATTGTGATAAAGAGCTATTGCCTCTTTTTGAACATCAGAACTGTATTGAACGCCTGGAAGCACGTAGTTATCAAAAGGCGCAGCAAGAGCAGTTCGATTTTCATACACCTTTAATGAGTTTGCCTTACCTGTTTCAAACAACGTTAGAGACGATTCCCACACCGTTGGGTTCGCTTACGTTGGATGAACATAAACTCAGTGATTGGCAGCGGCAACTGGCGGATAGCTCTGTATTGAAAGTCGGTATTGTTTGGGCTGGCCGCCCGACACATATTTCCGATCGTCGTCGCTCCTGCAAGTTTGAACAGTTTAAAGAGTTGTTAAATGTAGACGGCGTGCAGTTTGTTAGCCTGCAAAAAGGCGAGGCAGCCAAGCAGCTACAGGATTCAAAAGATGTAGGTGTGTTAGATGTGGCTGATCAGTTAAATGATTTTTCTGATACTGCGGCGCTGATCAAAAATCTTGATCTGGTGATCTCTGTGGATACTGCCGTGGTACATCTTGCTGGCACTCTTGGCTGCCCTGTCTGGACGTTGGTATACCACCCGGCAGAGTGGCGTTGGTTGTTGGAGCGGGAAGATTCACCCTGGTACCCATCTATGTGTCTGTTCAGACAGCAACCGGGCCAAGGCTGGAATGATGTATTGGTCCGTGTTAAAGATGCATTACAGCGTTTTGTCTCTCAACGTTAATGAAAATGAATATGTCGATGCGTGAAGATTTGATCTCTATCTATCAGGCTGCGATTGATGCAGTCGGTGGTCGTGCCTGTGTGCGTAACGCATTGTCCGGTCAGGCTGATGCTGGGCCATATTCAGTGATTGCTATCGGCAAGGCAGCGACGGCTATGTATCAAGGCGCAGTCGATGCATTAGGTGAACAGATTGCTGATGCTTTGGTGATTACTAAAGAGGGGCATGCAGCTGATTTGATCGCCGGGCCGTGCCTGGTGGTAATTGAAAGTGGTCACCCTCAACCAACTCAGGCAAGTCTTGATGCTGGTCAGCAACTATTGGCCTTTATTACGCGTCAGCCTAAAGACCAGCCGTTAGTGTTTTTGATCTCTGGTGGTGCTTCTAGTCTTGTAGAGGTTTTGCCTGCTGATATCTCGTTACAGACGTTACGCGAGCTAAATCAATGGTTGCTGGGGAGTGGTTTGGATATCCATGTCATGAACACTGTGCGTAAATCGATTTCTCTAATCAAAGGTGGGCGTTTGGCAACCTATTTGGATGGCAGTAGCGCTTGCGTGTTATTGATCTCAGATGTGCCAGGAGATGAACCAGCCTCTATCGGTTCCGGTTTATTGGTGCCGGATCTGCTGAATGAGACGGAAGCCCCTATTGAGCTGCCAGAGTGGATAGAGAAACTCATGGCACAGGGCGAGCCAGCGCCTGCCAATGTCGATGCCGTGTTTGACGATGTTTCAGTCGAGGTGATTGCCACGCTGGCAGATGCCAAACATGCAGCGGCGGAAAAAGGGCGGGAACTTGGATATGAGGTGTACGAAAACAGCGCACTTTTGGGCGGTGATGCGGTGACGGTGGGGCGACAGCTCGCTTGTGAATTGTTGGATGCTCCCGAAGGGCTCCATATCTGGGGGGGGGAGACCACCGTTAATTTGCCCGAGACACCAGGGCGTGGCGGTCGTAATCAACACCTTGCGCTGGCAGCAGCAATTGAGCTAGAAGGGGAGAGCAATGTTGCCTTGTTGGCGGCGGGTACTGATGGTTCGGATGGGCCGACTGATGATGCCGGTGCGTTGGTCGATGGCGCGACCATATCACGTGGCGAGTCCGAAATTTCGGCAGATGCGTGTTTGAAGGCTTTTGATAGTGGTGCTTTTCTCGAAGCCAGTGGTGATCTGATCAATACCGGGCCAACGGGCACAAACGTGATGGATTTGATGCTGGGAATTAAGTCCTGATTACAGTCGATAATTAGCGCGTTTGCCCAATATTGGTGCGATAAAAGTATGGAAAATGAGGGCTTCTTAATAAAAAGCTAATAAACACCCTAAAGCCGGCAATTTTCCGGTCGCTACATCTCTTAGGTGTAAAACACTTGAGGAGTGGGGCCTCGTTCCAAGGACCAGTGTTGCAAGGGTGTTGTCATGAAGGTTAATTTACCGATTACGAATAAACAACGAGACTTCACGGAAGAAGATCGCATAATCTCCACCACGGATCGGAAAGGAATTCTCACATCCATTAACCGCGAGTTTCTTGAAATCAGCGGTTTTACAGAAGATGAACTCATCGGCACAAGTCACAATATTGTGCGTCACCCAGATATGCCACCTGCTGCCTTTGGTGATCTTTGGTCAACAGTAAAGCAGGGTGAATCATGGATGGGGATCGTTAAAAACCGTTGTAAAAACGGCGACCATTATTGGGTCGATGCCTTTGTTACTCCCATCGAAGATAACGGCGAAGTGGTTGAATACCAGTCCGTTCGCTGGAAGCCCACTCAGGAACGTGTTAATCGCGCTGAAAAAGTGTATGCACGCTTAAATGATGGAAAAAAGCCCTTTCGTAAAGGGTTAAGTTTTGTGCAGCGCCTTTACGCAAGTTTTGCGGTGGCGTTTGTCCCCGTGTTATTGGTGGCTTTCTTAAAGCCAGAGTTGATGCTTGCAGGTGTAGCTGTGTCGATTGCAGTGGGATTGGGATTAATGCACTGGCAATTGACTCCCATGCGCAGCATGTTGGCCGATTCGCGGGAACGAATCAATAATCCTTTGATGCAGTATATTTTTACTGGTCGCACCGATGAGTTTGGTCAGATCATGCTCGATCAAAAAATGACTAATTCCAAACTAAAAGCCGTTGCCTCACGTTTGGATTTTTCATCAGACAAATTGTTTGAGTATGCAGATAAGTCTGCGGATATTGCTCAGGCCTCCACGCAGAATGTAAATAATCAGCGCCGATCCATTCAGGATATGGTGACGGCAATTACCTCGATGAGCGAAGCTGTGCAGCAGGTTTCCGAGGGGGCGCAAGAGATGGTGGATGCCTCTCGCGAAGCTGATCATGAAGCAGATAAAGGTAAAGCCAAGGTAACAGCGACTATTCGCTCTATTGAAACTTTGGTTAACGACATTTCGTCTACCGCAGAAGTGATTAACCGCTTAGGTGAAGAGAGTAAAGAGATTGGTGGAGTGCTCGGTGTGATACGTGATATAGCCGATCAAACCAATTTGCTCGCTTTGAATGCGGCGATTGAGGCTGCACGCGCCGGTGAACAAGGGCGCGGTTTTGCCGTGGTTGCTGATGAGGTGAGGAGTCTTGCTGTGCGTACGCAGGAGTCGATTACCGAGATTGAAGAGATGATCAGTCGCGTGCAATCCAGTGCCAAAGAGGCAACAGGTGTAATGGATGCCAGCTGTGAAAAGGCGCAGGACAGCAGTGAACAGTCCAAGTCGATTTCAGATTTTCTTGAGGTGATTACTAATGCGGTGAATAACATCACCAAGCGCACCATTGATATTGCCAGTACCGCCAGCGAGCAGGCGGCAGTCACTCAAGAGATTAAAGGCAGTGTAGATAGCTTGGGTAATGAAGCGGATCAGGTAGTGAGTGTGGTTTCAGAAAGCGACCAAGTGAGCCGTGAACTGACATCATTGACTCATCAACTCAACAAATTAGTCCGTCAATTTAGTTAGACTTTATGTGATGTATGCACCACAATATAAGCCTACTGTAATGTTTTGCAGTAGGCTTTTTTAGTTGTGTTAAAGCAGTGAAAGGCTGAGGACCGTAGTATGAGTAACAGGCCTGAAGAGCGTTATGCGCTGACTTCCAGTAACAAATATATTATTGATGTTTCCGTTAACTCTCCTGATGACGTGTATGCGGATGTTTGGAAACAGGCGTCGTTTATTAAGGAAGAGCTTGACCCTCGATTGATCGATTATCTGATCACTTCCGTTCACGAACTTAAATCCAACAAGTTTGTTATTCAGTTTGATTTTGCCAAAGATGCTGATGTCTCCATGATGTCGCATATCAAAGAGAGCGTAAGGAATACCTTTCGCTATCGCCAACGCCAAGAGAGCAAACAGTATCGTACTCGTTTAATTCGCTCCGGCATCTTATTGTTATTTGGTTTTGCCATGTTGGCTGCTGTGGCCATGTTACATAAAGCGGGGTTTGAAGAGAGTTCCGCAACGGCGTTTCTGTTTTATGAAGGGTTGATGCTGGCTGGCTGGGTGCTGTTGTTTGGTACGAGTGCAATTGCGTTGGCGCATTGGGTCATTCATCGCCGCAGCCAGAGTGATTTTCAACGACTGGCAGAGGCTCCCGTGCTATTTGCAGAAGAGTCGCAAAAACGTGAAGACTTGGCCGGTATTACGCCGGCGATTGGAAATCATGAAAACTGGCAGAACAACAACCCTGTTTCATATCATTAAGCGGGTATACTGAGCAGACTGATAACCATCACTCTTTAAATATCTGTATGGAATCTCTTTTGATGCCGCGGCTCGTTGTTTGGCAGCCAGTGAAGTAGAAGACAAACTTCGTCTGACACAAGAAGCCGCGCAAGCGTGGCGCGACGGTAAACTCTCTCTTGAATTTGATAGCGAACCAGCGCCTATCGGTGAACCTGGGCATCCTGTCCGTCCTGAACTGGTTGAGCCCGGTGGAGTCTCTAAACGTGGCCTGGGGACGCCTGAGGGGCGTGCAGCGCTATTGCATGCAGTCACGCATATCGAGTTTAACGCCATCAATCTTGCCTGGGATGCGGTCTACCGCTTTCGTCATCATCCGCCCCAGTATTACAGTGACTGGGTGCGCGTGGCTGATGAAGAGGCTTATCACTTCAATCTGTTGCGTAAACGCCTGAATGATCTAGGCTATGATTATGGTGATTTCCCTGCCCATAACGGATTGTGGGAGATGGCGATGCGTACCGACTTTGATCCTATGGTGCGGATGGCATTAGTGCCGCGCGTGCTGGAGGCTCGAGGTCTGGATGTGACGCCAGGTATCATGAAACGTTTACGTAATGCAGGTGACTTAGAGTCCGTGGCAGCGCTGGAGATTATTCTGCGTGATGAGATCGGTCATGTGGAGATTGGTTCTCGCTGGTTTAAATATCACTGCGATGAACGTGGCCTGGAGATGGCACCTACATTTCGTGAATTGATAGGCCGATATTTTTCTGGTGCGTTGCGCGGGCCATTCCATTACGAGGCTCGCCAGCAGGCAGGCTTTACCGAAGAAGAATTACGCGAACTGGAGAAGTTGGGAACAAACGCGTAGAGTTATTCCGTAAGTTATTTTGGCGGGGTTCAGATTAACGGGGGAAAAGGGAACGTGAGCGATCCCTGTTTTTTAGCACGTGAGCAGTTTCAGTCATTAATTGATGCATTGGTGGGCGAGGGCTATCGTTGCCTGGGGCCTCAGGTGCGTGATGGTGCGATTGTCTATGCCGAGCTGGATAACGTATCTGAACTGCCATCCGGTTATCAGGACAAGCAGGCGCCGGCATCATATCGGTTAGTACAATCTGAAAGTCAGCGCTATTTCGCCTGGGCCAATGGCCCGCAGGCGTTAAAACCACAACTCTTTAAACCACGTGAATCTTTATGGAAGGTCGGGCGAGACTCGAATGGCCAATTGAGTTTTCAGCCATCAGTGCCTGCCGTGCGGCCTACCGCTGTAATAGGCGTGCGCAGTTGTGATCTGGCGGCAATGAAGATTCATGATCAACATTTTGTCGATGATCCCTATTATCAAAGCTATCGAAGCAATTTGTTTACAGTGGCTGTTAACTGTAGCCATTCGGCAGATACCTGTTTTTGTGTTTCCACAGGCGATGGACCGACGGCCAAAGAGGGATTTGATCTTGCCTTGGATGAACTGGATGGCGGATTCTTGATTCGTGCCGGTTCAGATAAAGGTAGCGCAGTGATGCAAAAGCTATCCTTGGAGAAGGGGAGTGATCGTCACTACTTTGAAGCGGGTGAGCAAAATCTTCATGCTGCACAAAAGCAGTCACGCCATTTATCGCCAGGTAATCTTAATGATGCGCTATTTGCTAATCTCGATCATGAACGTTGGGATGATATTGCCAAGCGTTGCCTAGCCTGCGGTAACTGCACTATGGTGTGCCCCACCTGTTTTTGTCACAACGAAGTGGAAGCGCCTGCACTGGATGGATCGCGCAGTGAACACTTTCGAGAGTGGGATTCCTGTTTTACTCAAGGTCACAGTTACATTCATGGTTTTGTGGTGCGTGATGAGATTAAACAGCGTTATCGCCAGTGGTTAACGCATAAGTTTGGTAGTTGGCATGAGCAGTACGGACGCAGTGGCTGTGTTGGCTGCGGTCGCTGTATCAGTTGGTGTCCTGCGGGCATAGATGTCACCGTTGAAACACAAGAGATTTGTAGGGGGGACGATGATGCATAATCAATATTTGCCGCACGAGGCGGAGATTGTCGAACGCATCGAAGAGTCTCCCACCATCTTTACGCTGCGCCTGCGTTTTACCAATCCGGAAATCAATGCCCAATATAGCTTTGCGCCGGGGCAGTTCAATATGGTTTATCTCTATGGTGTGGGTGAGGTGCCTATCTCCATTGTCTCTGATCCTGATGGCGATGGTCTTTACGACCACACAATTCGTGTTGTTGGTCGTGTGACACGTGGTTTGGCGAAACTGAAAACGGGTGATCGTATTGGTATCCGTGGTCCTTATGGGCGTGGTTGGCCTTTAACGGAAGCCGAAGGGCATGATGTGTTAATCGTTACCGGTGGTCTCGGCTGTGCCCCCGTGGTATCTGTCATTAACTACGTTATTAACCGTCGTGAACGTTTTGGCCGCATGCTGATTATGCAAGGCGTTAAACATGCCAATGATCTGTTATGGCGTGAACGTTATGACCAGTGGAGCAAAATGCCTAACACCGAAGTGATAGTGGCGGCAGACCAGGCAGGGGGTAAACAGTGGCCGTGGAAGATCGGTCAAGTGGTTTCCATGCTGGATGATATTGCCATTGCGCCGAAGAAAACCATTGCCATGATGTGCGGACCAGAAGGGATGATGCGCGTGGCGATTGAACATTTATTGAATCGCGGCATGGATGAGTCATCGCTTTATATGAGTATGGAGCGCAACATGCAATGCGCAGTGGGCCATTGTGGCCATTGCCAGTATG
>JBNKYV010000209.1:0-9069 GCA_050301075.1 Gammaproteobacteria bacterium | reverse complement strand
CCTGCGGGAAACTCCAGCTGATGCTGAGGTTATCAGCCACCAGCTTATGATGCGTGCGGGCATGATCCGCAAGTTGGCCTCTGGTCTCTATACATGGTTACCGATGGGATTGCGTGTGTTACGCAAGGTAGAGGCTGTTGTGCGCGAAGAGATGAATCGCTCTGGCGCGCAAGAGGTGTTGATGCCCGCTGTGCAGCCTGCAGAGCTATGGCAGGAGTCTGGTCGTTGGGACCAAATGGGTGAGGAGATGCTGCGCCTGAAAGATCGCCATGAGCGCGATTTCTGTTTTGGCCCGACCCATGAAGAGGTTATTACCGATCTGATCCGCAACGAGATTCGTAGTTACAAACAGTTGCCTGCCAACTTTTATCAGATTCAAACCAAATTCCGTGATGAGCGTCGTCCTCGTTTTGGTGTGATGCGTGCTCGCGAATTCCTGATGAAAGATGCCTACTCTTTCCATACCAACGAAACATCACTGCAAGAGACCTATGATGTGATGTATGACACCTATTCGCGCATCTTCAGTCGTTTGGGGCTGGATTTCCGCGCTGTTCTGGCAGATACAGGTGCCATTGGTGGCAGTGCGTCGCATGAATTTCATGTGCTGGCGGACTCTGGTGAAGATGATATCGCCTTTAGTACAGAGAGTGATTACGCAGCCAATATTGAGTTGGCTGAAGCGGTTGCTCTTGCCGGCGAGCGTGCTGCGGCAAGCGCTGAGATGCAATCGGTTGAAACACCGAACGTACACACCATAGATGAGGTGTGTGACTTCCTGAAGGTGGCCGCAAACCAAACAGCCAAGACGCTGCTGGTACAAGGTGCCGAAGAGGGCTCTGTTGTTGCTTTGGTTGTGCGTGGCGACCATGAATTAAATGAGTTGAATGCTGAGAAGCTGGCGCAAGTCGCTTCTCCACTGAGCTTTGCCACTCCGGAACAGGTGAAAGCCGCTGCTGGTTGTGAACCAGGCTCTGTTGGCCCTGTTGGACTGAATATCCCTGTATTGGTGGATCGCAGTGCTGCTCATCTGGCGGATTTTGTTTGTGGTGCCAATGAGGATGGTAAGCATCTGACCGGTGTTAACTGGGGCCGTGATCTGGACGAAGGTGTTGTGGTGGATATCCGCAATGTTGTGGAAGGTGACCCAAGCCCAGATGGTAAGGGTACATTGCAGATCAAACGTGGTATCGAAGTGGGCCACATCTTCCAGCTGGGCACCAAATACAGTGAAGCGATGAAGGCGATGGTACAGGGCGAAGATGGCAAAGCCGTGGTGATGACCATGGGCTGCTACGGTATTGGTGTATCACGTGTAGTGGCTTCTGCCATTGAGCAGAATCACGATGATCGCGGCATTATCTGGCCAAATGCTATTGCGCCATTCCAAATCGCATTGTTGCCACTGAATATGCACAAATCCCAGCGTCTGCGTGAAGCGGTTGAAAGTCTCTATGAAGAGATGCAGGCGGCTGGTTTTGATGTGATTATGGATGACCGCAAGGAGCGCCCAGGCGTAATGTTTGCCGATATGGAGCTGGTGGGTATTCCGCATCGTGTTGTTTTTAGTGAAAAAGGCCTGGATAAGAACGAAGTGGAATATAAAGGCCGTGGCGATGCTGAAAATCAATATATTCAGCTTGATCAGATCATGGATTTCCTCAAGGACAAGCTCGCTTAGGTCGATTTATTAATAGGTATCCGTTGAGTATGTAGAGATGCGCTGGTTATTGCTCGTTCCACTGTTGGTTAGTTTGGTTGCTCCTCCCGCTCAGGCGGGGATGCAGGAGCCGGCAACGGACGAGTTGCGCCAGCTACTACAGGACGCCATATCAAGTACGGACAGCTTCGAAGACCGTTTCGACGGTGAAGTCTGGCTGATGGATATGTCGGCTCGCCTGGAAAAACGCATCCCCGATCATGACGAGCGTATCCGTCTGCTCAAGCTCATTCACTACGAAGCCTCGCGCGTTGATTTGCCACCAGAATTGGTGCTGGCGGTGATTCAGGTGGAGAGTTATTTCGACCGTTGGGCTATCTCGGTTGCGGGTGCGCAGGGCTTGATGCAGGTCATGCCATTTTGGTTAAAAGAGATTGGTCGTCCTGACGACAATCTGTTCCATATCGAGACCAATCTGCGCATGGGGTGTACGATTCTTAAGTATTACGTGGATATGGAGCGCGGGGATCTCACCCGCGCTCTGGCCCGTTACAACGGTAGTCTTGGGAAATTCAAATATCCGAATAAAGTGTTCGAGGCCTTAAGAACACGCTGGTATCGCCAGTAGAAAAATCCTTTTATCTGTCATCGTTGTCGTAACGGCGTTCTTGCATGCGATCATGCATACGGTCTCGGTCATCACTATCCCTGCTGCGCATCCCCATACCACCATCGCGATACTCTCTATCCATCCACTTTTCCATCTCTTTGTGGCGATCCATCATGCGCTTCATCTCATTCACCATGACATCGAGATGTTTTTTCTCATCAGCTGTTGGCTTGTGGTTTAGATCGCGCACAATCTCCATGGTATCCATTAGCATTTTCATCAAGTCCATATTCATTTGATGGCGTTCCCTATAATGCTCACGATAGTCGTTGCGGTACTCACCACGACGGTCGTCATCTTCCGCGACGACAACAGATGACATAAGTGCAACTGATGTTACCAATCCCATGGCGATCATGGCTTTTTTCATGATGTTTCTCTCCTTGATGAGAACAAAGTTACGAGTGAACTACATAGTGACAAACGTTGTGAGGTTATAGGCTTCCAGATCGTTGCCTATCACATTGTCCACAGACGCATTTGGAGGCCCCTGCCAGAGCCATCTTTGTAATGCCGCTATATTTTCAGGCTTACCGCAGGCAAGCACTTCTACACGTCCGTCTGGCAGGTTCTTGGCATAACCCGTGACTTTTAGGCTTTCTGCCTTCATTTGTGTGGAAGCTCTGAACCACACGCCCTGTACATGACCTGAAACAAGAAAGGATTTGCAAATCGACATGGTGAGGGATCCTTTGTAATGTTGGTGAATGTTTTTACATCTCTACCCGCTAACAGATCCTTCTTGACTCTTCCTTTCTGACTCAAAAATATCCCTGGATATATTCCATACCTAACTATACTTACAACATAGTAGATAAATTCAACGGCTGCCACGGTGAATATTGAAGCTGCTGCTTTAGGCTATAAAGCGGATGGTTTAAACTGTGCACATCTTTGAAAATGTGCAGTTTTTTATTTGGAGGCATAAGTGAGCGATAGCAAAGAGTTTCGGATTGAAAAAGACAGTTTAGGCGAAGTGCAGGTGCCTGCCGATGCGTGGTATGGCGCGCAAACGCAACGCGCTGTTGGCAACTTCCCAATTAGTGGGCGTCGTCCGGATTCTGACTTTGTTAAGGCGCATGTCTCTATCAAGCGCGCAGCCGCAGTGGCCAACAATCAACCCGATTGGTTGACTGATGATCAGACCAAGGCAATCGTGGATGCGTGCGACAAAATCCTGGCCGGTGAATATCTGGATCAATTTGTGGTTGATCGTTTCCAGGCGGGGGCGGGTACCAGCCACAACATGAACAGCAACGAAGTCATCGCTAATCTGGCCAACGTTGCCCTGGGTGGAGAATGTGGTGTTTATAGTCATGTAAACCCTAATGACCACGTTAATATGGGGCAAAGCACCAACGACACAATTCCAACCGCCATTCGCTTAACGGCGCTAGCCAAATTGCCACGTTTGATTGCTGCAATTAACAACATGGCCGATGAGTACGCGCGTATCGGCGAGCAGGAGATGGACACCGTTAAGAGCGGTCGTACCCATTTGCAGGATGCTGTGCCGACAACGTTGGGGCGTGAGTTCAACGCATATGCGTGGACTTTGCGTCGTGCGGTTAAATCGCTGGAGGCATGTCGTGATCCTTTGTGTGAGTTAGGGCTGGGTGGTAGCGCAGCAGGTACAGGTTTAAATACTTCCCCTGATTACGCGCAGCGTGTTGCGGATGAGTTGGCCAAACTGACAGGTGAGAAAATTCGTCCCGCAAGTGATTTGGCTGCCCAAATGCAATCAATGCATGACGTACAGCGCCTATCATCTGCTATTCGCGATGTAACGCTAGAGCTAACACGTATCAGTAATGATATGCGTCTGTTGGCTTCTGGCCCTCGTACGGGGCTGGGTGAAATCATGTTGCCACCTGTACAGCCGGGTTCTTCCATCATGCCGGGTAAAGTGAACCCCGTAATGTTTGAAATGCTTAATCAGGTTTGTTTTCAGGTATTGGGGCAAGACGCGGCGATCGGTTTTATGACTCAAGCTGGCCAGCTGGAATTGAATGTGATGATGCCTGCCATGGGATCTGCTTTGTTTGATGCGATGGATTGGCTAACTAACTCTGTGAACGCAGCGACAGAGAAGAATCTGAAAGGCTTGGTGATTGATCGCGAACGCTGCGCGGAGTTTCTGCATGCCAGTGTTGGTTTGGCAACTCTGCTTAATGTTGATATTGGTTATGCCAAGGCGGCGGAAGTGGCCAAGACTTCCGAGAAGAGCGGTCGTTCAGTACGCGAGATTGTTGAAGAGCAGGGTCTGATGGATGGTAAAGCCTTTGATGAACTGGTGCTTAAAGCTGCGCGAGACGGCAAGATTGGTTAAGTTTTAAAGTCATTATCTGTTCTTTCCAAAAGCCCCGCAAAAAGCGGGGCTTTTGCGTTAAAAAGCAGTATTAATCTTTTTAGCGCTTTTGCTAGAATGACCCCGTTGAAGTAAGGATATTTCACTATAAGAATAAGATAATATAATTGGGGAGCACACATGGAAGAAAAGGAACAAATCGATTTTCAGGAGTTGGTAGGGAGAACTAAGAAATTAACAGGATTTACGCCTGAGCATGAGTTCATTCTCACACAGGTCAGAGGTGAAATTCGTTCGCACCTGCCTGCCGTCACAGAAGCCTTCTACGCTGTTTTAAACACAATCCCAAAAGCACAGTCATTTCTGGATGGCCGTGTGGATGTTTTGAAGAAAACACATTTGATGTGGTTGGATTCACTTTTCACGGGTCCATTCGATGAGGCATTTGCACGCCAGATGTATCAAGTCGGTATGGCACACGTGAGAGTTAAATTGCCGGTTGAGTTTATGCAAGGTGCGGCAACGTTGATTATGAGTGAGCTGACGCGTGAGGTGGCAAAAATCTGTGGTGATAACTCTGAGCGTCAGGCGCAGATTATTGCTTCGATTAATGGTGTTATTGGCTTCTCTGTCGCCATCATGCAAGAGTCTTATCAAGCCTCTTCATTGGCAGAAGAGCTGGAGAAGTTTCTTGCTATTACCGGTATGAGCCGGGTGTTGTTTAATAATTTAGCGTTAGCTTATAGAGACTAGAAAATAGTTACACCGCTATTGGCGCCCCATGAAATTCTTTTCCTGGGGCGCTTTTAATTGTCCTTTCTTTAACAGCTCCCGGCCTTTATCGATCAGTGCCTGAGCCTTGTTAAACTCTTCTTCGTGGCTGGGTACAAATTTGTTGCGCGATTTATCCAGCTCTCTTGCAGTAAAAACTGCTTGTTCAGCTTCATCGAAGTGTCGCGTAGCAGTCAGGATAAAGGCTTTGCGCATCAGAATATCAACCGTTGGATAGGCTTTGTAAGCAGCATTCAAGGCTTGAATGGTTGGCCCAAGCAATTTCCGGTTTGAGTAGATTTCGGCTTTCATTAAGTAGTAGCCCATGGTGGTCATCGGGCCGCGGTATTGTGTGTATGGGTTTTGGAGTAGTTTGTTGATGATGTTAACGATCCCTTTCTCGCTGATCTGAACGCAATAGTGATCCCTTACCAGTTCAAAGAGATGGTTGAATCGACTAAATGCTGCAGAGGTATAAAAGCTCTTTTCAGCCATGTTTGCCAGGATGTAGTAATCCTTTTCTGTCATGCGATCTGTCAGACAAAGTACGGTGGTGTGAAACACGCGTGCGGTTAAATGCTCTGGTGCGTATTCAATCATCTTGCTGGTAAGTTGCACGGCTTCGTCAAAGCGGTCTTCAGTAATCAGGTTCATTGTGTGACGAATAGTGGTGCGTACAGATTTAGGGTGCTCGTCATGCCAGCGCGCGACCAGTTTACTTTCATCTCCCCAGTCGTTGGTATGTTGCCAGGTCAGTGCGCCGAGGATCAAAAATACGGGCGTAATGGCAATGACGCCTTTGATTTTGAAGTTCAGGATAAGCTGGCTTAGGTAGTAACCAATGGCGATGGCAAACCCGGCATATGGCAGGTAATTGCGGTGTTCGTAATAGAGTTCCAGAGAGAGTACCGTGGACTCAAGCAAGTGGCCAGCAAAGAACCATAGAATGGCAAAACTAATAAATGGTTGTTGGCGTCGAATGCGTATTGCCAGCCAAATGGAGATCGCAATGAGCAAAATGCTTATTGCACTTGTGAATGGCGCAAACAGCCCTTTGGAGATTGTGAAATCATCATGGAATAACGTAGGGCTGTTAAGCGGGAATAGAAAATTACCAAGGTAGTCCCATAAAATCCGACTCTCAGTTAGCACTCGCTCATACATCGTGAATTCACGGTTTAGGAACTGCGTGTCGTAATTGAAAATGGCTTTAATCAGATAGCCTGCAATAAACACACTCGGAGCAATGAGCATGATGTTTTTCCACCAGCACCAGTGTTTGGGGCGTGGTAGATGAGCTAATAGTGTGAACTCCAACACCAGTAATAGGATAGGGAGTAAGGCGCCGTTTTCTTTGCTGAGTACAGCCAGGCCGCCACATATAACAATGGCAAAACTCATCCAGCCGTAACCTGAAATCAGGTGCGTTGTCACGCGACTGCGTCCGTGCAGGTAACACCATAGTGCGGCGAACACAAACAGCGCCGCCATTTCTGTCATGCGCTGCACCACGTAGAGTACGGTAGATATTTGGGCTGGATGGATAGACCAGACTAGTGCCCCCAGGCCGGCAATTAGCAGGGCATCAGTGTCTGCTCTGCCCAGCAGCCGCATCAGTTTTAATAATGCTGCGAATAGTATGACGGTGCTAAGTGTGTGTATCAGAATATTAGTGTATTTGAAGGGCTCTTCTTCGGCTGGCCAGTCTTGAGCGTTGAGCAGAAAAGTGGCTACTGAGATAGGTCTGCCAAGCGCAGAGGGAACGCCCTCGAATATAAAATATCGTGCGTCGTCCCACGTCTTAATGCCATCTCCTTGATAACGCAAAGTACTCAGGTTGCTAACGTCATCCAGCATGAATTCGCCAGTTATGCCCGGCCAGTAGAGGGTGATGGGGGCGGCAACAAGAATGGTTAAAAAGATAAACGCCTGTAGCGTGGGCAGTCTGTTATTTGTCATTATTCTAGTTCTAGACCGATAAAACGTTGGTCTACATTGTATCGCTAATGGGGAAGCATTCCTACGGATGAGCTAGAACGTGGGTTCTATGCGCTCTTTCTTAATGTTATTTGATTGAGCGGATTGATTTGCAGGTGCGCTATTGTTCTCTGCGGCAAGAATTTTCTCATAGACGGGTTGTAGAGGCATGGCCAACGCGGGAATAAGCACTTTGTTGTTGTTCTCAATGGACTCACAAAAATAGCGATACCAGGTATTGCTTTGCACAATGCCCGCAGAAGGCTGGGGTGGTGTGTGAGTGTGGATTGCATACAGATCTGCCAGCGTCAGCGTGCTCATGTCTTTTGATAGCGCCCAGGTGCTGTTGTCGGCGCTTTGATGGGCTAGGCCATGCTCTTCTAGACGCTGCAGGGCAGAATCTAATTCCTCTGGTTTGAGCGTTGCTTTTCTGCCCCTTTCTGAGTCGGGATCAAACATGCTTCCTTGGCGCTGTGCCTGCCAAATAAAGCCAATTGTGCGAAAGTCATGCAGTAGTTTTATATTGGCTGCCAGGCTTTGCTGAGATTCTTTGTGTGTTAAGCAATAGCTAATCTCAGCGCCTAAAAGAATGACCAGCCAAGAGATGTATATCCATACCAGGAAAACTGGGATTGCAGCCAAGGCGCCATAGACAATTTCATAGGTCGGAAACGCCGTCACGTAATAGGCAAAGCCTTTCTTGGCTAGTTCAAACAGCATGGCGGCAACTGCTGCGCCAGCGAATGCCGCATACAAAGGGACTCGGGTGTTAGGTACAACTGAATATAGTAATGTGCAGGCGAGTGTTGTGGCGAAGAATGGCAGCAGGCTCAACAGTGTTGTTTTGAGGCCTGAAACGATCGCAACTTCAGAGATCAGTGGTAATGAAATTAAATAGGAGCTAACGACTAGGCTGGCGCCAATCAGTAAAGGCCCTAGTGTTAACACTGCCCAGTAGACCATGAATTTGGGGAGTGCTTTGCGTGATTTTTTAATATGCCAGATATTGTTTATTGCTTCTTCAATGGTGTTCATCATTAGCAGTGCTGAGACAATGAGGAAGCTAATACCGATGGCTGTAAGGCTGGTTGCTTTTGATGTGAACTGTTCTATGTGTTGTTGCACAACTTCGCCCGATGCGGGAACAAAGTTTTTAAACACAAATGACTGCACTTCACCTGCAATGGTCTCAAACACAGGAAAGGCTGCAAAAACGGAAAAGACGACAGCCATCAACGGAACCAGAGAGAGTAGCGTTGTATAGCTAAGTGCGGCAGCGCTTTTAAGACATTGGTCTGCGTAATAGGTTTTGAGAAGGTAAACGAAGAACGCTTTGATTTTGTCGAGTATGGCCATTGCCACTAACGGGGTTGATATTGGTGTAGATAAGCAGAGTCTTTATCTGCAGAAGTACCGCGGTGGTGTGTGGCATGGTTGATGGCGGCCTCAATCTCAGCAGGTGTCGGCTTGCGTTCGATAGTGAATGTTTGCCCTGGGTAGATTAAATCCGCATCGGCGATGATCTTTGTATTGGCTTTTAGAAGTAGTGGCCATAAGTGAGCGTCACCGTAAATGGACGGTTTGGCCGCGATATCCCACAGATTGTCTTTTTTCTCCACAACGTAAGTGGCTGGTAGTGGTGGGGGGGCGTCAACAATAGGCTCAACCATGGGGGGCTGCGTT
>JBNKYV010000208.1:0-11050 GCA_050301075.1 Gammaproteobacteria bacterium | reverse complement strand
TGAGAGATGTGAACCAGACCATCTTTACCTGGCAGAATTGTAACGAATGCACCGAAGTCCATCAGCTTAACAACCTTACCTTCGTAGATCTTGCCAACTTCAACCTCAGCAACCAGATCTTCGATACGACGACGCGCTTCTTCGCCAGCTGCTTTATCAACAGAGGCAACACGCACAGTACCGTCATCATCCAGATCGATAGTGGTGCCGGTCTCTTCAGTCAGTGCGCGAATAGTCGCGCCACCTTTGCCGATAACGTCACGAATCTTGTCTGGGTTGATCTTGAACGAGATGATGCGAGGTGCAAATTCAGATAGTTCTTCACGCGGAGCTGAAATTGCTTTTGCCATTTCGCCCAGGATGTGGATACGACCATCTTTCGCTTGATTCAGCGCAGTTTCCATAATCTCGCGAGTAATACCAGTGATCTTGATATCCATTTGCAGCGCAGTTACACCTTCAGTTGTACCGGCCACTTTGAAGTCCATATCACCCAGATGATCTTCGTCACCCAGGATGTCGCTCAGCACTGCGTAACGGTTACCCTCTTTGATCAGGCCCATTGCGATACCTGCAACAGGTGCTTTCAAAGGAACACCAGCATCCATCATCGCTAAGCTACTACCACATACAGAGGCCATTGAGCTTGAACCGTTAGACTCAGTGATCTCAGACACAACACGCACAACATATGGATAATCTTCCATGTTAGGCATAACAGCCTGAACACCACGCTTGGCCAAACGACCGTGACCAATCTCACGACGCTTAGGAGAACCAACCATACCCGTTTCACCAACACAGTATGGAGGGAAGTTGTAATGCAACATAAATGGCTCTTTGCGCTCACCTTCGATGGCATCGATCAACTGTGCATCTTTACCAGTACCCAGAGTCGTCACAACCAGTGCTTGGGTCTCGCCACGAGTAAACAGAGCAGAACCATGAGTACGTGGTAAAACGCCTACTCGAACTGCAATGTTACGAACAGTCTCTGTATCACGACCGTCGATACGCGGCTCACCATCAAGGATACGGCCACGAACAATACCTTTTTCCAGGCTACCTACAGCGTCACCTACTTCACCAGCACTCCATGCAGGCTCGTCCCCAGCACACAAAGCCTCAACCGCTTGAGCACGAATACCGCTCAACGTTTCGTAGCGGCTTTGCTTTTCGCTGATTTGGTATGCTTCATTCAGTTGCGCTGAAACAGCTTCGCTAACAGCAGAAGCAAGCGCTTCGTCTTTAGTAGGTGCAGTCCATTCCCAGGTCTCAACACCAAGCTCTGCTTTCAATTCATTGATTGCAGTGATGATCGTTTGCAGTTGTTCGTGACCAAACATCACAGAGTCCAGCATCACTTGCTCAGACAGCTCTTCTGCTTCCGATTCAACCATCAATACTGCAGTTTCAGTACCCGCAACAACCAAGTCCAGTTTTGAATCAGCTAGTTGAGAAACACTTGGGTTCAGAACAAATTGGTCATTGATATAACCAACGCGTGCCGCCCCGATAGGGCCTTGGAAAGGACAACCAGAAATCATCAGAGCTGCAGAAGCACCGATCATTGCTGGAATATCTGGATCGATTTCCGCATCTAGAGAAACAACAGTTGCAACAATTTGAACTTCGTTAGTAAAACCCTTTGGAAACAATGGGCGAATTGGACGATCGATAAGACGAGAAGTCAAAGTCTCTTTTTCGGTAGGACGACCTTCACGCTTGAAGAAACCACCAGGAATCTTACCTGCTGAGTAGGTACGCTCTTGATAATTAACGGTCAGCGGGAAGAAATCACGACCTTCGTCCGCTTCTTTCTTGGCAACACAGGAAACCAATACCGAAGTATCGCCCATGCTACAAATGACTGCACCGCTCGCCTGACGGGCAATTTCACCGGTTTCTAGAGTAACCGTGTGGTCACCGTATTGAAAAACCTTTTTAATCGGGTTCATTAACTATCCTTAACTCTTTGACTTTATAAATTTTTAAGTATCGCTTGAAAACGCAGGCCGGCAGGCAGGAAAAATCGGCCAGACAAACGAAAGCAAGCTGCCCCGTACGTCATTTTAACCATGACAAGGCAGCTTGCTTAATCCGATTTGGCATCGAAAAATTAACGACGCAAACCAAGACTTGAAATCAGATCGCGGTAGCGATTCAGATCTTTTTTCTTCAGGTAGTCCAGCAACTTACGACGCTGACTTACCATTTTCAACAGACCTTGACGAGAGTGGTGATCTTGTTTGTGATCTTTGAAATGCTCAGACAATTGGTTAATACGGGCGCTCAGCAGAGCAACCTGTACTTCTGGAGAACCGGTATCTCCTGCAGAACGCTGGTATTTAGTAACCACTTCCTGCTTTACTTCAGTACTTAAAGACATGTTATCTCCCAAATAAAACGTACTTAATTTGGCGCGTATTCTACCCTTGCATGGGGTACGAAACAAGCGCAAACACCATATAAGCCCATAAAAACAGCGATTTGGGCACTTTTTGGGGCATATACTCCCCGAAACGAGCTCCAAACAATTTTTTATGGATTAATCAATCGTTTTGGCGCCACCCGGCCATCATCCAGGATGCGTCCAATACCGACAAAGTCCTTATCTGCACCATAAAGTGCGACCAAGCCCTGTGTAGGTGCTTGTGGCACCTGAACCGCCTGTCCGCGACGCAGAAAATAGACCATTTCACTATTCAACCAGACTTGGGGCCAGTCGTTTAGTGCAACTCCCACCGATAATAATCGTTTATCGAGAGAATCGAAACCCTCTTCAGAAGCCATCTTCTCTAATTCCTCGATGGTAATGGCATCTTCGAGAGAAAAACCTGCCACAGCAATTCGCCGTAGCATTTTTACATGCCCTCCGCACCCCAGCTTTTCACCTATATCTTGAGCCAAGGTACGAATGTATGTTCCTTTTGAGCAATGAACTTCTAAATCCAACTCATCTGCTCGCTGATCTAGCAACTGAATGCTATAGATCGTAACCGGGCGCGCTTTACGCTCGATCTCAATGCCTTGATGGGCCAGTTTATACAACGGCTGACCATCCACCTTAAGAGCCGAATGCATAGGTGGGATCTGCTCGATATCGCCAACAAAGCTATCAATCACCTCTTGGAGATACGATTTGCTAATATCAGGCACATCTCGGCGCTCGATCACCTCCCCCTCAATGTCAGCGGAGGTGGTTTTTTCACCCAATTTAACAGTAACCAGGTAGCCCTTATTGGCATCCAACAAATAGCCAGAAACCTTAGTCGCCTCACCCAAGCAAATCGGCAATACACCAGTTGCTATAGGATCAAGACTTCCTGTGTGCCCTGCCTTATTTGCATTAAATAGGCGCTTAACCTTTTGTAAGGCAAAATTAGACGTGATACCAGCTGGCTTATCCAGCAACAGGATACCGCTAACGTCTCTACCTCTTGCGCGACGTCTTCCCACTACCTACCTCTGACCTTAATTATCTTTCCGATCAGACTCGATTGCCGAATTAATCAAGGCGCTGAGATTTGCACCACGCTCAATAGTCGCATCATACAGAAACGTCAATTCAGGCGTTACACGCAACTTCATTCGGCGCCCTAATTCACGACGCAAAAAACCTGCCGCGCGATTCAACACGTTTAATACTTCTTCAATACTATGCTTATCGTCCAGCACGGTGACATACACTTTTGCATAAGCAAGATCACGCGTGACATCCACACCTGATACAGTGGTTAAACCAATGCGCGGATCTTTAACTTCAAACTGGATCAGCTCAGCCAGCTCACGCTGGATCTGAGCTTCAATACGTTTGGTACGACTAAATTCTTTTGGCATGAGCTAATCTACTAGTCAATGACCTTGGCAACTTCAATGCGTTCGTAAACCTCGATTTGGTCACCCGGCTTAACATCGTTGTAGTCTTTAACGCCGATACCACACTCGGTACCCGACTTAACTTCGTTAACGTCATCCTTATAACGACGCAATGATTCCAGCTCACCTTCGTAGATAACCACGTTATCACGTAGTACGCGAATTGGATTGCTGCGCTTGACCACACCATCCACAACCAAACAGCCTGCGATTGCACCAATCTTCGGCGAACGGAATACATCCTTAACTTCAGCCAGACCAATAATCTCTTCTTTAATCTCTGGAGACAGCAGACCAGACAGAGCTTGTTTAACCTCATCAATTACATCGTAGATAACGCTGTAGTAACGCAGGTCAACATCATTCTCTTGAACCAGACGCTTTGCAGAACCATCCGCACGTACGTTAAAACCAACGATAATCGCTTGTGACGCCATGGCCAGATTAACGTCAGACTCAGTAATTGCGCCAACGCCACTGGCAACGATTTTAACTTTCGCCTCGTCAGTTGCAATCTTCAGCAGAGAGTCACGCAATGCTTCAGCACTACCCTGTACGTCCGCTTTAACCAAGATATTCAGAGATGTAATGGCACCCTCTTCCATTTGAGAGAAGACATCTGCCAACTTGGCCGCTTGCTGGCGTGCCAGCTTAACGTCACGGAATTTACCTTGGCGGAACAAAGCGATTTCACGCGCTTTACGCTCTTCAGGAACAACCGCTGCGGCATCACCTGAATCTGGAGTGCCTGACAACCCAAGAACCTGAACAGGAATAGAAGGACCAGCCTTATCTACCGGTTTACCATTCTCGTCAAACATGGCGCGAACACGGCCATACTCTTTACCAACCAGCAAAACATCGCCTTTATTAAGAGTGCCGTTTTGAACCAGAACAGTAGCAACCGCGCCGCGACCTTTATCCAAGCTAGACTCAATAACGATACCGCTCGCAAATGAATCTTCTACAGCCTTCAGCTCCATAACCTCTGCCTGCAATAGAACAGAGTCTAGAAGGCTATCAATACCTTCACCAGACTTGGCTGACACATGAACAAACATAGTGTCGCCACCCCACTCTTCGGGAATAACTTCATGGCCAGTCAGTTCCTGCTTAACGCGATCTGGCTCAGCCTCTGGCTTATCAATTTTATTAACTGCAACAATCAAAGGAACGCCAGCCGCCTTAGCGTGCTGTACTGCCTCAATTGTTTGCGGCATCACACCGTCATCAGCAGCGACAACCAGAATAACGATATCGGTTACCTGTGCTCCACGCGCACGCATGGCAGTAAATGCAGCATGGCCTGGAGTATCAAGGAAAGTGATCATGCCGCGATCAGTTTCAACGTGATATGCACCGATATGCTGGGTAATACCACCCGCCTCACCGGCAGCGACTTTAGCACGACGAATATAGTCAAGCAGTGATGTCTTACCGTGGTCAACGTGACCCATAATAGTTACAACCGGCGCACGATTAACCTCTTCGCCTTCGTGCTCTGCTACTGCCAGCACTTCGGTCTCGATATCATCTTCACGCATCAGCTTAGCCGTGTGCCCCATCTCCTCAACAACGATAGATGCTGTTTCTTGGTCGATCACCTGGTTAATGGTAACCATTGAACCCAACCCCATCATTGCCTTAATTACTTCAGCCGCCTTAACCGACATTTTAGATGCAAGCTCAGCAACAGTAATCGTTTCAGGAATGGTTACTTCACGCACAATAGGAGCAGTTGGTTTTTGGAAACCATGTTGAGTTTCAGAGACAACCACTTTAGGCGCAGCACGTCCAGCAGCGCCACCCTTCTTCTTGCGGCGACCAGACTTGTTAGCAGATACGTGCAGCTCTTCGCGGCTAGACTTCTTGCCACGACCAAACTCTTCGTCATCTTTGGATTTACCGCGCTTCTTAGCTTTCTTATCTTTGTGGTTTTCTTTAGCTGCCATAGGCGCTTCAGGAGAGGCCGGGGGTTGAGTAGCAGCTTCAGCAGCGGCTTTAGCCACCACCTCTTCAACACTTTTGGCAATGGCAGCCTCAGCAGCAGCCTTAGCTTGCGCCTCTGCCTCAGCGGCAGCGCGCTTTACTTCTTCCGCCGCAGCGGCTACTGCCGCTGCTTCCAGCTCAGCACGTCTTTTCTCGTCTTCAGCCTGTTTTGCCAGTTCTGCCTCTGCAGCACGCTGCGCCTCTTCTTCGGGGCTCAACTTCTCAACTTTTGGCTCTTCTACTGGCTTAGCATTTTCGACGATGGGCTCTTGTGGCGCCGCTGATACAACAGCCTCATCTTGCTCTTGGTTAGCCGCATCTTCAGGCGAAGCGTTACGTTTCACGTATGTACGACGCTTACGTACTTCGACACTCACAGACTTGGATCTGCCCTGCCCTTGCTTAAGCTCGCTTACGGTTTTACGTTTAAGAGTAATTTTCTTACCAATGGCCGCGGCTGACTCTTTTGACGCATCACCTTTGCGCAGGTGTTTAAGCAGACGCATTTTATCTTCGTCGCTAATCATCGCGTCCGCACCAGGAACTGGAACGCCGGCTTCATCCAACTGGGTGAGCAAGCGATCAACCGATATCCCTACCGCATCTGCCAATTGTTTTACTGATACCTCTGACATTTGCTGCCTTGCCTCCCGTTAGATAATTTTAGCCTTGTTGCTCTTCTGCAAACCAAGGAGCACGTGCCGTCATAATCAACTGACTCGCACGCTCTTCGTCCAAACCTTCGATGCCATCCAGATCATCAATCGACTGCTCGGCCAGATCTTCCATCGTGGTCACGCCTTTAGCAGCCAGTTTGTACGCCAATTCTTCGTCCATACCATCCATTTCAAGAAGATCCTGTGCTGGCATAGTATTATGTTCTTCACCGGCAATCGCTCGGGTCAACAACACATCGCGCGCACGGTTGCGGAGCTCGTCTACGATATCTTCGTCGAACTCTTCAATTTGCAGCATCTCTTGCTCTGGCACATATGCAACCTCTTCAATGCTACTAAAACCTTCCTGTACCAAGATCATTGCAACTTCTTCATCGACATCCAGTTGCTTAACAAACAAATCCAGAACTGCGGCAGATTCCTCTTCGCTCTTTTGTTCTGCTTCTACCTCGGTCATTACGTTCAGCTCCCAACCAGTTAGCTGGCTGGCTAAACGCACATTCTGGCCGCCACGGCCAATCGCCTGTGACAAGTTTTCTTCGTTAACTGCGATATCCATGGTGTGGCTATCTTCGTCCATCACAATGGAAACCACTTCTGCTGGTGACATTGCATTGATAACAAACTGCGCAGGGTTATCGTCATACAAAATGATATCTACACGTTCACCGCCCAGCTCATTGGAAACGGCTTGCACACGAGAACCACGCATACCGACACATGCGCCTACTGGATCAATACGCTGGTCATTGCTCTTAACAGCTATCTTAGCTCGAACGCCTGGATCACGAGCTGCAGATACAATCTCGATCAAACCCTCGCCAGCTTCTGGCACTTCCAGTTTGAACAGCTCAATCAATAACTCAGGAGAGGTACGACTCACAAACAATTGAGGACCACGAGACTCTGAACGCACATCACGTAGATAGCCACGAACGCGATCTCCTGGGCGCAACGATTCACGAGGAATCATATCCTCACGACCAACCAGAGCTTCGATGTTGCCGCCCAGATCAAGAATAACGTTACCGCGATCAACACGTTTAACAATACCCATGATCAGCTCGCCAACGCGATCCTGATATGCGTCAACCACCTGAGCACGCTCAGCTTCACGCACTTTCTGCACAATAACTTGCTTAGCAGTTTGCGCTGAAATACGACCAAACCCTGCTGCTTCCATCGGCTCTTCAATGAAATCACCAGCATTTAGGTTAGGATGATTTTCAAGCGCTTTTTCGAGCATAATTTCGCGATCAGGAAACTCAACCAGGTCATCTTCCCCGATCACTTCCCAGCGACGAAAAGCTTCGTAATCGCCTGTATCGCGATTAATCGCAACGCGCACATCAATATCACCACCGTGATTTTTCTTGGTGGCCATCGCCAATGCTGCCTCAACAGCTTCAAATATGATGCTCTTATCTACACCTTTTTCGTTAGAAACAGCATCTACAACCAACAAGATCTCTTTGTTCATAGCTTAGTATCCCAGCACGCTTAAAATATCAGCCACTAACCAGCCTAACCAAAATCCGGCACTAAACGTGCCTTATCCACATCATCGAACGGAATTTCAACAACTTCGTTCTCAGACTCAATACTTACCATGCCGTCTTTAATGCCCAGCAATTTGCCAGACCATTTACGACGACCATTTACAGGTACCGCCAACTGCAGTTTTACTTCCTGTCCGGTAAAACGTTCAAAATGCGCCACTTCAAAAAGTGGACGATCCAAACCAGGTGATGAAACCTCCAACGTAAACTTGCCAGAGATAGGGTCTTCGACATCCAGCATACTGCTGACTTGGCGACTCACCTTTTCACAATCTTCTACACCGATACCCGTTTCAGGATTATCGATATAAATACGCAGCAATGAGTGCTTACCTTGTGGCAAATATTCCACACCAACAAGCTCATAACCCAAACCTTCGACGATTGGGCGAATCAAATCCAGCACTTTTACTGAGGCCTGACGAACCATTTACACACCTTAAACAAAAAATGGGCCTGAGGCCCACTTCTTAATAATTCTTCTTAATCAAGCAACACTTCAGGCACCCAAGCCAAGAAGCCAGCCTAATAAAAAGCCCCGATAACGGGGCAACTTCATCGGGCCATTATAACACAACAACCTAGCCCCTCGCCCACACCCCGAACCAAGGTGTATGCGCTTTCTTAAACAAAACAGCCGACTCTTGGTCGGCTGCTCAAAAATTCATTTGGTAGCGGGGGTAGGATTTGAACCTACGACCTTCGGGTTATGAGCCCGACGAGCTGCCAGACTGCTCCACCCCGCACCGGCGAAGCGTATATTAATGATTTAGCAGACCTATTTCAAGACCCTACGGAGAAATAAGGCATTTTATTTTCACTTTTCCTAAAAATAATACCTCTAGCCCCCAAAATCTTAGCGGCGCGACGCCTGCATCAGCCGCTTCATCTCCTGCACAGCCGGCTGCAACCCGGTAAACACTGCTCGCGCGATAATCGCATGTCCAATATTCAGCTCTTTGATTTGAGGGATGGCCGCTATACGTCCAACATTTTGATAATTAAGGCCGTGCCCAGCATTCACCTGAAGCCCCAGCGACTCTCCATAATTAACAGCAGCAACTATGCGTTCATATTCCGCTTCACGCTCCTGCTTATCTTCGCAGTCAGCATAATGGCCTGTATGAATCTCAATAACCGGTGCACCAACCTCAGCGGCAGCGGCAATTTGAGCGGAATCGGCATCAATAAAAAGTGATGTACGTACACCTGCGTCAGCCAAACGTTTGCACGCATCTCTCATGCGCGCTTTCTGACCCAGCACATCCAAACCACCCTCAGTGGTCAGCTCTTCACGGCGCTCTGGAACCAAGCAGCAATCCTCTGGCTTGATACGCTCCGCAATCACCAACATCTCTTCTGTCACAGCCATTTCAAGATTCATGCGCGTCAGCAGAATATCCTTTAGCATTTCCACATCGCGCTCTTGGATGTGACGACGATCTTCACGCAGATGGAGCGTAATAGCGTCAGCGCCTGCTTGTTCGGCCTCAATCGCAGCTTGAATCGGATCAGGATAACGCGTGCCTCGCGCTTGGCGTAAAGTAGCCACATGATCGATATTCACACCCAATAACATCTCTTACTCCATACGTTTGTAGATATTTTCAGAATAACGAAAAACTGTTTTCTGCTATGTGGCCGCATTATTACTGGTTGTACGCATTAAATCCAATATCATTTTTCGGCTTTTTAACTCGCGACCATCAAGCATCTGATCGATAATGGTGCGCAGTAAACGCTTAGCGTCTCTTAAAGATTCTGCATCCTGCAGTTGGCCAGCCTGCAACGCTAGCAATGAGCGACCTTGATATATATTTTCTTCATTATCGTCTTGAAGAGATACCACCCCTGTACCCTGCTTATAGACATACTGCTGACCAGGCTGGATCACCTCGCCCGTTTCTGAATCACAATCCCAAACAACTCCGTAACCAACCTCTTCAAGCAGCTTTTTTTCAAACAAGCGCAGCACTCGCTCCAATTGCTGCGATTCAGCATTTGATTGGAGGCTGAGCCGAGCTAATTGAATTAATACAGAGTGATAATTTTGAAATAACCCAGGATAAGGGTCATGGCGATGCAATAGATGCATCATCAGTTCATTAATATAAAACGCGCTAAGAAGATATTTGCCAGACAAAGAAAGAAGCTCGCCATAAAGCTCTACACCGGTAACAACTGGCAACTCTCCGCGACCTGTCCAAGACAACAATAAAGGAACAAACGGTTGGAGTTCGGACTGCCAGCGGCCGCGCTTTTTTCTCACGCCTTTCGCGATCAAACCCAAGCGGCCATGTTCAGCCGAAAATACCTCTAAAAGAATACCGCTATCTTGAAATGGGCGCTGATGAAGCACATAGGCAGCTTGTAACGATACGCGCTGACCTGATGACACAGCTTTTCCTATTCGTCGCTATAACCAAGACTACGCAGTGCACGTTCGTCAGCCGACCAACCCTCTTTCACTTTAACCCATAGCTGAAGAAATACTTTTTCATCAAGGATCTTTTCCAAATCCTTACGAGCCTGCTCACCAATCTTCTTAAGCCCTTGACCACCTTTACCAATGACGATCGATTTTTGACCTGGACGCTCAACCCAAATCAAGGCATGAATATTTACAACGCCATCTTCGTGCTTATATGACTCTATTTCAACCGTTAGCTCATATGGCAATTCCTGGCCGAGCTGGCGAGTAAGCTTTTCTCGAACGATTTCTGCTGCGATAAAACGCATACTACGATCAGTAATCTGATCTTCTGGAAACATTGGAGAACCGAACGGCAAAAATTTCTCAACCTCAGCCTCCAAATCCTCGACATTTTTCCCTGTTTTCGCTGAAACCGGGATGATCACCTGAAACTCCATCAAAGAAGCCAAATGACTCAGATGAGGCAGCAGCTCCTCTTTCTTTACACGATCTACCTGATTAACTGCCAATAT
>JBNKYV010000207.1:0-9986 GCA_050301075.1 Gammaproteobacteria bacterium | reverse complement strand
ATTGCACCTGGCTGCATACGCTCGTTAGACAGGCTTTCCTCTAATAATTGTGCAAAGCTTTCGCTCATTCGTAATTTACCTTTTCCCTGCCCGGGCCAGCCCCAGACAATCAGGAGAGTTGTTAATCCGCTTAAACTGCGGAGTTGTTAAAAGATGCCCTAAATAGGCGCCCAAAATAAAAACGAACGACAGCCGGACCAAAGCGACTGCTCCGGCCCGGCTACCGATCAAATCCTTAAGAAACTTACGTCCTCTCTTGCCAACACCCAATAACGGTCGACAAGACCTCTTCGATACTCATCTTGCTGCTATCCACCTCAATGGCGTCTTCAGCAGGCTTTAGCGGGGAGACTGACCTTGATCTGTCGCGCTCGTCGCGCTCCGCCAACTCATCATAGAGACTATCAATATTAGCATCAATCCCCTTTTCTCTCAACTGACGAAAACGCCTTTCAGCCCGTTCTTGTATGCTAGCGGTAAGAAAGATCTTCATATCAGCCTGAGGAAAGACAACAGTCCCCATATCGCGCCCATCAGCCACCAAACCTGGCGCCTGATTAAAAGCGCGCTGGCGCTCGAGAAGAGCGTCTCGAACAACCTGGATCGCAGCGACTTTAGAGGCGTTATTTCCACACTCCTCACTACGTATCTCGTTAGTAACCTCTTCTCCCTCAAGGAAAATTGCTGCTTCACGCTCTTCGTCATCCGTCGCGAATTGCACATCCAAATGGGCTGCCAGTGTTTGCAGCGCCTCAACATCATCAAGCGCAATTCCGTGCTTGATCGCGGCCAGCGCTACCAGACGATAAAGCGCGCCACTGTCGAGAAAATGCCAACCAAGTCGATTGGCAAGCAGGCGACTGATTGTGCCTTTTCCCGAGCCGCTTGGGCCATCGATAGTGATTACCGACATCTGTTCCTGCACCATTTTTGAACCCTAATTCCTTTTACAACTCAATCAGTTATTGATAAACCAGCATTTGCGGCCAACGAGACAAACCCCGGAAACGAAGTTCTAACATTTGCAGTCTCATTGATAACCATCTCGCCGGAAGCACGTAAAGCAGCCATCGCAAATGACATAGCAATACGGTGGTCATCATGACTCTCCACCTCAGCCCCACTCATTGGCGAACCGCCTTCAATAACAATTCCATCAGAGGTTGACTCAGCCTTAACCCCCATTAAAACAAGCCCGTCCGCCATAGCTTGAATGCGATCACTCTCTTTCACCCGCAGCTCTTCAGCGCCAGTCAGTACTGTCGTACCCTCCGCGCAAGCCGCCGCCACAAAGATGGCGGGGAATTCATCAATCGCTAGCGGTACAAGCTCTTCTGGGATCTGAATACCCTTCAGCTGGCTGTAACGCACGCGAACGTCAGCGACAGGCTCTCCACCCACTTCACGCTCATTCTGAAGCTCGATATCAGCTCCCATTAGGCGAAGAATATCGATTACGCCAGTGCGCGTTGGGTTAATACCAACATGCTCCAAAACCACATCGGAACCCGGCGCTATTGACGCGCCTACGATAAAGAACGCAGCGGAAGAGATATCAGCAGGCACATCGATATTTGTTGCAACCAGCTTTCCACCACCGGAAACACTGGCGGTAGCGCCATTGCGCTCAACCGCATAACCAAATCCGGTCAACATGCGCTCAGTGTGGTCACGCGTTGGCGCAGGCTCTGTGACACTGGTCTTGCCTTCGGCGTACAAGCCAGCAAGCAATACGCACGATTTAACCTGTGCACTAGCCATAGGCAATGCGTAATCGATTCCCTTTAACTTGGCTCCAGCTTTAAGCTTTAACGGCGGAGTGCCCGCTTCGGTAGTTTCAATTTCGGCGCCCATTTGCGCCAATGGATCTGTTACGCGGCGCATGGGGCGTGTTGAGAGAGATGAATCCCCCACCATCGTGACTTCAAAACCCTGACCAGCCAACAATCCGGACATTAGACGGATTGAGGTGCCAGAGTTACCAAGATCGATCGGGGCTTCTGGTTGCTTCAGGCCATGCATCCCAACACCATGAATAGTCACATTGCCGTTATCTGGCCCTTCAATATTTACGCCCATTGCGCGAAAAGCTTTCAGCGTCGCCAGACTGTCCTCGCCTTCAAGAAAGCCTGTGACGTGAGTCGTGCCTTCCGCTAACGATCCAAGCATGATGGAACGGTGTGAAATAGACTTGTCGCCAGGCACACGAATACGCCCTTTTAAACACCCGCCGGGTTGGACTCTAAATTGTTCGTTACTCATACTTTATTAATCAATAAGTTATAGCTTAATTTTCAAGCTGTTTAATAAATCTATCGCGCGCTGATTTAGCACGCGAAAAAACATTTAATAGATCTTTATCGCTTGCCTGGTCTATAAACCCTGTCAGCTTCTCCAGGTCACTCTTGTATCGCTCCAATACCGTCAGGAGAGCATCACGATTCGACAAACAGATGTCGCGCCACATTTCCGGATTACTTGATGCGATACGAGTAAAATCCCTAAAACCGCCGGCAGCAAAGCGAAATATCTCTTCACTTTCGTCCATACTAACCAAAGTATCCACAAGTCCAAATGCAAGCAGATGCGGCAAATGGCTCGTTGCAGCCAACACCTCGTCGTGATGTTCCACACCCATAACATCCACCAGCGCGCCTGTCTTCTCCCACATTTCACGTACCTTTGCGATACTCTCCAGGGAAGACTCTTCTACAGGCGTGATGATAACGCGACGGTTTTGGTAAAGCTCAGCAAAAGAGGCCTCGACACCACTTTTCTCTGTGCCAGCAATGGGATGCCCTGGGACGAATCCAGTGGGCAATTTGCCAAACGCTTCTTTGGCTGCCTCGACCACACTCGCCTTGGCGCTACCGCCATCAGTAATGATAGCCGAATCAGGCAAATGGCCAACCATCGCTTTAAAACACGATGCCATTGCACCCAGCGGAACCGCTACAAAAACCACATCAGCGCCGCTAACAGCCTCGCCAATATCTGTAGAAAAACGATCAATAACACCTAGCTCAACCGCTTTTTGCAGATGAGCCGCATCACGTCCACAGCCCACAATCTCTGCGCAGTAGCCGGCTTGCTTTAGTGCTCGCGCAAGCGAACCACCGATCAGGCCAACGCCAATAATCGCCAAACGTTGAATCATGCGTATCGCAACCTGACCAGATTAAAGCTCACGCCCTAGCACGTGCGCAATGCCCTTCAACTCCCCCATCAGAGTGTTTAGCTGCTCAGGGCTTAACGCCTGATCTGCATCACACCAAGCTTCAGCAGGGCGAGGATGCATCTCAACCAGCAGACCGTCAGCACCGGCCGCAATGGCGGCCCGCGAAAGTGCAGGCACCATCCAGGTCTTGCCGCCAGCATGACTTGGGTCAACAATGACCGGCATGTGCGTTTCGCGCTTAAGCATAGCGATCGCAGTCACATCCAACATATTGCGGTAAGCTGTTTCAAAACTACGCACGCCACGCTCACAAAAAATAATGTTGTGATTGCCATTAGCAGCAATATATTCAGCGGCCATCAACCACTCAGAAATGGTGGCAGACATGCCACGTTTCAAGATAACTGGCGTTTGAACTTTACCAACCTCTTTCAGCAGATCGAAGTTCTGCATGTTGCGCGTACCAATCTGGATAACATCAACATTGTGTTCCAGGAACGCATCCAACATGCGCACATCCATTAGCTCAGTCACGATAGGCAGGTTGTGCTTGCGGGCAGCATTCTGAAACATTTCCAGCCCTTCCACTCCCGTACCTTGAAAGGCGTAAGGGCTTGTACGCGGCTTAAAGGCTCCGCCACGCATCATAGAACAACCCGCTGCAACAACCGCATCTGCTGCATCACTCATTTGCTGTGGTGTTTCTACTGAGCATGGACCAGCGATAACCTGAATTTTGTTACCGCCCAGTTTGATGCCATTGATATCAATAACTGTGTCAGAACCATGAGAATCGCGCGATACAATCTTGTACGGCTTCATTACACGCACAACATTTTCTACACCTGGCAACGCCTCAAGAATCTCTTTATCGATCTTGGTCTCATCACCAATCACGCCAACAACAGTACGCTGAACACCTTTTGAGAGATGCGCCTGCATCCCCATGGATTCAACCTTCTTTTCGACGCCTTGAATCTGTTCTTCAGTTGCATCTGAACGCAAAATAATAATCATAACTATTCTCTAAAAAGCTAAGTCTGGAATTCTTTTCGTGTTAAAGCTAAAGCACAGCAACGGGATAGGAGCCAAGCACCTTAAGCATGGCAGCATTCTCTTCAAGCTGCCTAAGAGCCTTCGCCACGTCTGGGGTATCTTTATGCCCTTCGATATCGACAAAGAAAACGTATTCCCACATACCACGTCGAGACGGACGCGACTCGATACGCGTCATTGATATACCGGAATCGGATAATGGTTGAATCAGCTTCATCAACCCACCGGGACGATTGGCAATAGACAACAGCATACTGGTCTTGTCATGCCCACTTGGCAGCGGTGATTTTTGACTAATAATTAAAAAACGAGTTGTGTTATCCGGCTCATCTTCAATGTTAGTAGCAAGCGCGTTCAAACCATAAATTTCCGCAGCCGTCAGCGAAGCAATTGCGGCAGCGCCCTCTTCTTCTGATGCGACGCGCGCAGCTTTAGCATTACTATTTACAGCAACGCGAGCTGCATTTTTTAGGTTTTCATCCAACCATTCACGGCATTGAGCCAATGCCTGGCTATGCGCGTAAACAGTCTTTATTTCTGAAAGCGCTTGCTCACCCGACAACAAGCAGTGGTGTATGCGTAATTCAACTTCGCCACAAATTTTTAATGGCGAGTTCATGAACATGTCAAGAGTATGATTTACAACACCTTCTGTAGAGTTCTCGACAGGCACAACACCGTAATGAGCAAATCCGGCCTCTACATCACGAAAAACCTCGTCGATCGCGCCGTGAGGTACTGTTGTTACTGAATGACCAAAATGTTTCAGCGCAGCATCATGAGTAAACGTGCCTTCCGGCCCAAGGAACGCGATTTTCATCGGCTGTTCCAATGCCAGACAAGCAGACATAATCTCACGGAACAAGCGCGCCATTTCTTCACCCGACAACGGCCCTTTATTACGCTCAATCACTTTGCGCAACACTTGTGCTTCACGCTCAGGACGATAGAAGTTGGCGTCTGTGTCGCCTTGGCTAAGTTTGACTTCAGCCACTTCTTGCGCACACTTGGCGCGCTCGCTAATCAAACGCTGAATCTCTTGATCTAACGCATCAATACGATCACGAATTTCAACTAATGTTTGCGTTGGTTTAGACATAAATTATTTACAATACGCGTACCGACAATACGCCCTCAATCTGTTTAATCTGCTCAATAACAGATGTAGGTATTTCACCTTCTACATCTGCAAGGGTGTAGGCCACCTCACCCTTAGACCTGTTCAGCAGGTCAATAATATTCAACCCGGCACCGGCAAGCGCAGTGGAAATCTGGCCTACCATGTTTGGCACATTTGAATTGGCAATAGCCAAACGTGTACCTTCTGTTCTTTGCATGACCACTTCTGGAAAATTCACGGAGTTAACAATATTTCCGTTTTCCAAAAAGTCTCTTATCTGATCCGCCACCATGATGGCGCAATTATCTTCCGCCTCTACGGTAGAAGCGCCCAAGTGTGGCAAAGCAATCACTCCCGGCTTTCCTTTAATCGAATTACTCGGAAAGTCGGTCACATATGCATGCAAATGTCCCGCTTCAATAGCATGGCAAACCGCTTCATCGCTCACCACACCTGAACGCGCGAAATTCAACACAACCGCACCCTTGTTTAACATGCCTACCCGCTCAGCATTAAGCATGTTGCGAGTCGCATCCACCAACGGCACGTGAAACGTTATAAAATCACACTGGCGAACCAAATCGTCAACGCTATGCGCCTGCTGCACTTCCGAAGAGAGCTTCCAGGCACCCTGCACCGTAATCAGCGGATCATAACCAATTACGCGCATACCGAGCGCGGCGGCGGCGTTAGCAACACCTATTCCGATCGCGCCAAGGCCAATCACACCCAGGGTCCTCCCTGGAAGCTCGAAGCCGGCAAATTTCTTTTTGCCTTCTTCTACAGCTTTGTTTAGCACGGCGTCTTCACCGTCAAGCTGACGGGTATATTCCCACGCCTGACAAATGTTACGACAGGCCAGGAACATTCCAGCCAACACCAACTCTTTAACCGCGTTAGAGTTAGCCCCCGGTGCATTAAACACCGGTATACCCCGCGTGCTCATTTCCATTACCGGAATATTGTTTACTCCAGCGCCTGCGCGGCCAACCGCTTTCAACGATATGGGAATCTCCATATCGTGCATCTTGTATGAACGCAACAGAATTGCATCGGGATGCTGAATTTCTGAAGCGATCTCATACTGTTCACGTGGCAAACGCTCCAGCCCGGCCACGGAGATATTGTTTAACGTAAGGACCTTGTACATCTAAGAACTCCTTTTCAGTTGATCGTGTTTTCAATCACAAAACAACCAAGGAAACTTCTTTGGGGCCCTTATTGATCAGGGCCTGATTAAATTTAGGCCCCGTATTCCTTATCCGTGACGCTTTTCGAAATCGGCCATAAATTTAACCAGCGCATCCACACCCGCCTCAGGCATTGCGTTATAGATGCTGGCGCGCATACCACCTACCGAGCGATGACCTTTTAGTGTTGTTAATCCAATCTCTGCTGCCTCTTTCAAAAAGACAGAATCCAAATCCGCGTTTGCAAGAGTGAAAGGTACGTTCATCCACGAACGGCACTCAGGATCAACGGGGTTTGCATAAAAATCAGAGCCATCAATCGCAGCGTACAATTTGGCGGCCTTGCGCTGATTAATTTCAGCCATTGCCGTCAGTCCACCATTATTCTTCAACCACGCAAAAGCCAAGCCAGCCAGATACCAGGTGTAGGTTGGCGGCGTGTTATACATGGAATCATTTTCCGCATGGATCTGATAATCAAACATTGAAGGCGTACCATCAATCACTTGACCAATCAGATCTTCGCGCACGATAACAACAGCTAAACCTGCCGGACCGATATTTTTTTGCGCGCCTGCATAGATCAAACCAAACTTAGATACATCGATGGGGCGAGACAAAATATTCGATGACATATCTGCCACCAAAGGCACATCACCTGTTTCAGGGATATATGGAAACTCTACGCCGCCAATCGTTTCATTGGGCGTGTAATGCACATAAGCTGCATCTGCATTCAGTTTTAAATCAGCCTGTGCTGGAACGCCTGTAAAGTTACTGGCTTCGGATGAACCAGCCACATTCACACTACAGTAACGCTTAGCTTCTGAAATTGCCTTTTTAGACCATGCACCTGTATTGATGTAATCTGCATTGTTTTTACCACGCAACAGATTCATTGGAATCATGGCGAACTGACTGCTAGCCCCACCTTGCAGGAATAGCACTTTGTAGTTGGAAGGAATACCCATCAACTCGCGCAGATCAGTCTCGGCCTGCTCTGCAATAGACATAAACTCTTTGCCGCGGTGGCTCATCTCCGCCACACACATGCCACTGCCTTGCCAATCAAGCATCTCTTCCTGAGCCTGCTTTAAGACAGCTTCTGGCAACATTGCCGGACCTGCGCTGAAGTTGAATACTCTTGCCATATTTTTCCTCGATAATTGTAAAAAAACTACCGTTTAAACTTCTGTGATCTCTTCTTCGTCTTCCGCCTGTTCAACGATAGACTCGACACCAATCAGACTTTCACCGTCTGACAATCTGATCAGACGAACACCTTGGGTGTTACGCCCCATACAGGAGATCTCTGCCACGCGCGTACGCACCAGCGTACCGCAATCGCTGATCAGCATAATTTCATCTTCACCGGTTACGCGCACCGCACCAACCACCTTGCCGTTACGCTCAGAGGTTTGAATAGAGATTACACCCTGACCACCACGACCGTGCACAGGGTAATCATCAATAGCTGTACGTTTACCGTAACCTTTTTCGGTAACTGTCAGCACGTCACCCTCTTCCACTTTGATCAGTGAAATGACGCGCTGACCTTCACCGAGTTTGATGCCGCGTACACCGCGTGCAGTTCGACCCATTGGGCGAACATTTGATTCATTAAAGCGAACTGCTTTACCCGCATCTGTTAACAACATGACGTCGTTTTCGCCGTTTGTGATATCAACGCCCACCAGCGTATCATCACCAAATAGCTCCAGCGCGATAATGCCGTTAGCACGCGGGCGAGAGAAATCTTTCAAAGGCGTTTTCTTCACTGTGCCGCTGGAAGTCGCCATGAATACAAACAGGCCTTCTTCATATTCGCGAATAGGCAATACGGCATTGATACGCTCGCCATCTTCCAGTGGTAGCAAATTCACGATTGGTTTACCACGCGCAGTACGACCTGCTTGCGGTAATTCATACACTTTCTTCCAATAGAGCTTGCCACGACTTGAGAAGCAGAGAATCGTATCGTGCGTATTGGCAACAAACAGCTTATCGATAAAATCTTCATCTTTAACGCTGGCTGCCGCCTTACCTTTTCCGCCGCGTTTTTGCGCAGCGTACATAGAGATCGGTTGCGACTTCACGTAACCGGCATGCGATAACGTAACAACAACGTCTTCTTCTGAGATCAGATCTTCGAGTGTTAGATTGCGACGCTCGGCAACAATTTCAGAGCGGCGCTCATCGCCGTACTCTTCGAGGATGGCTACCAGCTCTTCTCGGATAACTTCCATCAAACGATCTGCGTTTGAAAGAATCTCCAGCAGTTCGATAATACGATCAAGAATCTCTTTGTATTCTGCGGTGATCTTGTCTTGCTCAAGCCCAGTCAAGCGGTGCAGACGCAAATCAAGAATGGCTTGTGCTTGCACAGGTGAAAGGTGATAACCATCTTCCAACAAACCGTACTGCGCTTCCAAACCTTCTGGACGCGATGTGCTCGCATCAGCCCGATCAAGCATATCAATCACAACGCCTGGCTTCCAAACGCGGCTTACCAAAGCATCTTTTGCTTCAGCTGGGCTTGGTGAAGCCTTGATCAGCGCAATAACCTCATCAATGTTAGCCAACGCAACCGCCTGACCTTCCAAGATGTGGCCACGCTCGCGCGCTTTACGCAGATCATAAATAGTGCGACGGGTTACAACCTCACGGCGGTGGCGAATAAACGCCTCCAGCATCTGTTTGAGGTTAAGCAGTTTTGGTTGACCATCAACCAGGGCAACCATGTTTATACCAAATACGTTTTCCAGCTGCGTGTATTGGTAAAGGTTATTCAATACAACCTCACCTACCTCACCGCGACGCAGTTCGATAACCATGCGCAGACCGTCTTTGTCTGACTCGTCGCGCAGTTCGGTAATACCTTCAACTTTCTTCTCTTTAACCAGCTCAGCAATCTTTTCTAACAGATTGGCTTTATTAACCTGATATGGAAGTTCTGTAACGATAATCGTCTGCTTGTCTTTCGCTTCGTCGATTTCGATCTCAGTACGAGCACGCAGATAGATACGACCGCGACCTGTGTGGTAAGCCTCATGAATACCACGCGATCCATTAATAATCGCAGCGGTAGGGAAATCAGGCCCTGGCAGGTACTCCATCAAACCGGCAATATCGATCTTGGGATCATCAACCATTGCGATACAGGCATTGATAACTTCAGTGATATTGTGCGGGGGAATATTGGTTGCAAGACCAACCGCAATACCGGCAGAGCCATTGATCAACAGATTAGGGATCTTGGTTGGGAATACTGCGGGCTCGCTTTCAGATTCATCGTAGTTAGGTACGAAGTCGACAGTCTCTTTGTCGATATCTGCTTGCAGCTCATGAGCAATTTTGGACATGCGCACTTCTGTGTAACGCATGGCGGCCGCTGAGTCACCATCGATAGAACCGAAGTTCCCTTGGCCATCGACCAGCATAT
>JBNKYV010000206.1:0-5188 GCA_050301075.1 Gammaproteobacteria bacterium | reverse complement strand
ATCCATGAACGACAGCGGGCCTGATGTATAGGCGCCAGCCCCAGATACGTAAGCGCCTTTCGGGCGTAGCGTTGAGAATTCGTAGCCGATACCGCAGCCAGCTTTTAGAGTCAGGCCGGCTTCGTGTACTTTGCTCAGGATGTCGTCCATCGAGTCGCCAACAATGCCGGAAACTGTGCAGTTGATGGTCGAGGTGGCTGGTTTGTGCTCCAGTGCACCGGCGTTAGAAACGATGCGGCCAGCAGGGATTGCGCCATGGCGCAGAGCCCAGAGGAATTTTTCATTCCACTCTTCTTTCTTTTCTTTAGTCTCTTCAACGTCAGCCAAAGCTTGAGCTACACGGCGATAGGTGGCGTCGATATCGGTATCGACAACAGAGCCATCCTTGGCCTTGAGACGGTATTTTTTGTCCCAAATGTCCATTGAAGCGGGTTGAAAGTTGATTTCAGATTGTGGGGTAGAAACAGCTTTCAGATGAGCGCCCTTCATAATAGAGAGAATCTCCTTGGTTGTCGTTGTACAGGTGTTGGCCTGTTAACGTGCTAATTCAAACGTTGCCGTTCCTGGCAAAACCTATTTGTATTTTTGGTCACAATGCGCAAAGACGCATAGGGCGCAGTCTGAATTTAACGAATAGCAAACCGCACCGATGGGCAAACTCCGCCCGGCAGTGAGTGCAAATAAAACTTCAGCAGACCCTGTAATCATCTCTGCGTGATTGAATCCCCCAAACTTCGCTGTTGTGATTGTTTTTAAGGGGGTAACCACAATATGTTGTGTTACATATAAATTTAATTCTCGTTGGCCTGATTGTCAAAATATTTCGTAAGAAAAAACAAAGTATTTTGTAAAATTCAATAAAAACAACTAGATATGTATTTTTGTTGCTGGTGGTGTGGTTTTTAGAATATCGTGTGTATAGCCTGTGGATAAAATATTGATAACACAATATATAGTGTTTGTGTTTATGCGGTTTTTGCGATTTTCAAGGGCTTACAGCGCTGCCATTTAGTGGTGGTTGGTGTTGGCGGTGAAAATTGGGCGCTTGAGAATACGTTGGAAAATTGTGAACATGCCACTATATATAGATGTCTCATTCCGAGTGCATGGCGATAACAAGGGAGAGTTTATGCCACTAAAGCGTAAGAACACTGCTGTAAAAGCAATCATGGCGGGTGCGCTGGTAACCATGTTGGCCGGGCCTTGCGCGGCGGCGCTGCCGTCGCATGATGTTAGTGGTGAGCCGTTACCGTCATTAGCGCCAATGCTTGAGCAGACCACGCCCGCGGTCGTGAATATTGCGACACTCAGTATTGTGCAGGTCGCCGACAACCCCTTGTTGAACGATCCTTTCTTTCGGCGTTTTTTTGGTTCCCCCAAACAGCAAAAGCCGCGTCACAAAAGAGCACAGAGTTTGGGCTCGGGGGTTATCGTGGATGCGCAAAATGGCTATGTGCTCACGAATAGCCATGTGATTAACAAGGCGGACGAGATTGCTGTAACCCTGCGTGATGGTCGTGTTGTTGAGGCGGAACTGGTCGGGGCGGACCCTGAAACCGATGTGGCGGTGATTCAGATTCCGGCAGAAGGCTTGCAGGAGTTGCCTTTTGCTGATTCCGATGAGCTGCGTGTTGGTGATTTTGTGGTGGCAATTGGTAACCCGTTTGGTCTTGGGCAGACAGTGACCTCGGGTATTGTTAGTGCGTTGGGGCGTAGTGGTTTGGGGTTGGAAGGGTATGAAGATTTTATCCAGACAGACGCCTCGATTAATCCCGGTAACTCGGGTGGAGCGTTGGTGAATTTGCGCGGGGAGTTGGTCGGTATCAACACCGCGATTGTTGCGCCTGGTGGCGGTAACGTGGGGATCGGTTTTGCTATTCCCACCAATATGGCCAATGAGTTGATGGAGCAGTTGATTGAGTACGGCGAGATTCGTCGCGGCCGTCTTGGGTTGTCGGGTCAAACGCTGACCGCAGATATGGCCAAAATTTTTAGTGTGGAGATTGATGAAGGGGTCTTGGTTGCCAGTGTCGAGCCTGGTGCAGCCGCAGAGCGCGCTGATTTGCGTGTAGGTGATGTCATTGTTGCGATTAATGAGAAAGCGGTGACGAATACGAAAGACTTGCGCAACGCGCTGGGATTGTTGCGTGCAGGATCGGAGGTGAGGCTGGATGTGGTGCGCGAAGGTAAGCCAGTGACGATAACTGCTGAGATTGAAGCACCTGAAGAGTTGCTGTTTGAAGGGCGTCGTGTGGCTGAGCAATTTGAGGGCGCTAAGTTTGGTGCAATTACCAAGAGTTCAAAATGGCACGGTAAGTTGACGGGATTATTGGTGTATGCGGTTGATCCGGGCAGTAATGCCTGGTTATCCGGTTTGCGAGAGGGGGATGTAATCGTGTCGGTGAATCGTCAATCTGTGACCACCAAGCGGGAGATGGAGGCCGCCCTCAAGCTTTCCAGTGAAAACATCTTGTTGAATATCCGCCGCGGCAATCGCGCCTTGTTCACTGTGGTGCAGTAAGCCGGCTGGTCCGGTAAAACAAAAGGCCCGCAATTGCGGGCCTTTGTGTATAACCAGTTTGGGTTAAATTTAGCGAGCCGAGTGGCCAGTCAATTTAACTTCAACTTTGTCTTCTTCAGCGATGCTGCCGTAGTACTCACGTAGAATCTTCAGGACTTCTGGGCGAGAGAATTCAGCTGGTACTTCGTCGCCTTCAGATAGCGCTTTACGCAGCTTGGTGCCAGACAGCAGCAGACGATCTGAACCTTCGTGTGGACAAGTCTTCATAGAAGCCATGCCGCCACACTTGTAGCAGTAGAAAGTCCAGTCGATCTTCAGCGGTTGAGTCTCCAGAGAACCGGCTGGGATCTCGTCGAAGATGTGGTGTGCGTCGAATGGGCCGTAGTAGTCGCCAACACCTGCGTGGTCACGACCAACGATCAGATGTGAACAGCCGTAGTTTTGACGGAACAGGGCGTGCAGCAGCGCTTCACGTGGGCCTGCATAACGCATGTCTAGTGGGTAGCCAGATTGAACAACGGTGTCGTTAACGAAGTAGTTTTCAACCAGTGCATTGATAGCCGCTACGCGAGTTTCTGACGGGATATCGCCGGGCTTCAGTTTGCCCAGTAGCGAGTGGATCATTACGCCGTCGCAGATTTCGATAGCGATCTTAACCAGGTACTCGTGCGAACGGTGCAGAGGATTACGGGTTTGGAAAGCAACCACAGAGCTCCAACCCTTCTCTTCGAACAGCTTGCGAGTTTCTGCAGGCGTCATGTAGACATCGCTGAAGTCAGTTGGGAAGCGGCCTTGTGACAATACCTTGATTGGGCCAGCCAGGTTCACATCGCCTTGCTCGTGAACCATTTTTACACCAGGGTGCTCGTTATCAGTGGTCTTGAAGACCATCATGCACTCGTGATCTTTATCGATGCTGTACTTTTCAGTCACAGTCATGGTGGCCATGATTTCGTTGGTTTCACCGTCAACCAAGGCAATGTCTTCACCCAGGTTCAGGGTGTCAGCTGTGCCTGTGTCAGTTGATAGGGTGATAGGAATCGGCCAGAACAGACCGTTGGCCATTTTCATGCCGTCACAAACGCCCTGCCAATCAGCTTTGGTCATGAAGCCGTTCAATGGAGTAAAACCACCGATACCCATCATGATGATGTCGCCCACTTCACGTGAACTAACAGTTACTTTAGGCAGAGTTTCTGCGCGCGCTTTTTCGGCTGCCAGTGCTTCGCCTTCCAGCAAAAGCGGCTTCAGCTCGTCACTGCCATGAGGCTTGACCAGTTTAGACATATTGATTGCTCCCTACGAGATTGTCTTTACGATAAAAACAAGAATGGGCGCGATTATACAGCGAAAGGGGGATTTAGACTAAAAAAGGCTTATTTGGTCTGGTTTGAGTCCCGCTAGCCAAGCTTAAGGTCTGTGGCGACGGGCCGATTTCCTTGTGTGGTCTTATCTTGGTGAGCAGGGATTGTTATGCAGGAAGAAGCGTTAAAACAGGCATTTGTCAGCGCATTGCCAGATCGTCTGGCGGATATCGAAAATATCTACGACGAGTGGGGTGAGCACGGGATCTCGCCCGATGAGCTCAAGCTAATGCATCGTCTTAGTCATAATTTAGCTGGGTCTGGGGGGATCTACGGATATGAGAAGCTGGCGATCTCTGCCAGGAATGTGGAAAAGTTACTGCGGCCGTTGATGGCGATGCCTGAATCAGAATGGGATGAGGCACGAAGCGAAGTTGAGTCGGCGCTATCTCTGGTGAGGGAGCAGGTCGCCCAAGTGTGCGGTGCGGCAAAATAGTTGTGCTGTGTATTGTTAGCAGGCTTTGGGGGCAAGGAGGTCGAAAGTGAGTGATGACTCGGATCATGTTCAGCAACAGCTGGAAGCCCTCAAACAGAAGTTTGCCGATCAGCTGCCCCAGCGAATCGAAACGATTTACGAAGCGCATATCGCTTGGGGTAAAGATCAAAACGAAGCAGCGCTAACCGAATATCATCGTTTAATTCATAGCCTCTCGGGAGCCGGGGCGACATTTGGCTTTGCCGATATCAGCGAGCTGGCGCGTAATTTGGAGCGTTTTCTAAAAAATTCGGCCATGGGGCATCCCTTCTCCTTGGATTTGATTGGCCAGGCGGCAGAGCTGCTCGGTGCGGTTCGGCAGGAGTCGGTCAATATTGCCTCGGGTAGTGTTGTTGAAATTGAAGAGGAGCTTGAATACGAGTTTGAAGATGAGCCGGATTCTGAACCCGCTGAAGACATGCGGCTGCTCTATTTGCTGGGTGGCGACGACACCCTACAGAGCGATGTTATCGACCAGCTAAAAAACTTTGGCTACCGCGTACGCGCTTTTTATTCCGGCGAAGAATTATTTCTTGCTGTTGAGGAGAAGCGCCCGGCCCTGATGATGGCGGATGTGCAGTTGGCTGAGGGTGAAACCGCAGGTATCGAGGCTGTTGCCAGCGTGCAACTAACCCAGGAAGTGCCTATCCCCAGTATCTTTTTTGCCGATGATTGTGAGGATATCAATACCCGCCTGGCTGCGGTGCGTGCCAGTGGCATGGCTTATCTACCCAAACCACTGACGGTTGAGGTGCTGACGGATGCGATTGAACGTTTGCTGGAGGCTCAACTGCGCGAGCCGCTGCGGGTTATGTTAGTGGATGATCA
>JBNKYV010000205.1:0-12095 GCA_050301075.1 Gammaproteobacteria bacterium | reverse complement strand
ATACCGCCAGCAACCGCTGCTTCGAAAGCAACCATTACGCCCTTTTCCTGAGCGGCGGCGAAAATCTCGTTACCGTGTTTGGCGATCAAAGCTTTGTTTGCTGTAACCACGTGCTTGCCGTTGTTGATTGCCTTCATCACTAGGTCCAGCGCATCATCCGTGCCGCCGATCAGTTCGATGACGACTTCAACTTCAGGATGATTTACAACATCGTTTGAGTCAGTCGTTAGTTCAATATTGGAGGTATCGAATGGACGCTCCTTATTCACGTCACGCGCGGTAGCAATAGCGATCTCAATGCCACGGCCTGCACGGCGCTGAATCTCTTCAGCATTACGTTGCAACACGCTTACAGTACCACCACCTACGGTGCCTAATCCTAACAACCCAACTTTAACCGGTTTCAAGGTTTTTCTCCTAACCTATTTATTTTTAATGCTTTTATTCGTTTTCTGCTGCATCTTTGCGGAACATATCGCGGATACCGCGAATCGCCTGACGCGTGCGATGCTCGTTCTCGATCAAACCGAAACGCACATGATCGTCACCGTATTCACCGAAGCCAACACCGGGCGACACAGCCACTTTAGCGTCTTTCAACAATTTCTTGGCAAACTCCAAGGATCCCATGTGCTTGTACTGCTCTGGAATCGGCGCCCATACAAACATGGTTGCTTTAGGTGGAGTCACCTCCCATCCAATGGCGTTTAAACCTGCACACAGTACGTCACGACGCTTTTGGTACATATCGCAGATCTCTTGTACACACTCCTGCGGGCCTTCCAACGCGTGGATGGCAGCGACCTGAACAGGTGTGAACATACCGTAGTCTAGCTAAGACTTCATGCGCGCCAAAGCACCAACCAATTTCTCGTTACCCACCATGAAGCCAACTCGCCAGCCTGGCATGTTGTAACTCTTGGATAGTGTGTAGAACTCTACAGCGACCTCTTTCGCACCGGGCACTTCCATAATCGAAGGTGCTCTGTAGCCATCAAATACGATATCAGCGTAAGCAATATCGTGAATAACCCAGATCTGATGCTCTCTGGCGATTTTGATCACCTTCTCAAAGAACTCCAACTCCACGCACTGAGTGGTTGGATTACCGGGAAAGTTCAGCACCAGCATTTTTGGCTTTGGCCATGAATCCTTGATCGCCTTTTCCAGCTCATCAAAGAAATCAACGCCAGGAACCATCGGTACGTGGCGAATATCCGCACCTGCGATAACAAAGCCGTACGGATGGATTGGGTATGAAGGATTCGGTACCAATACCGCATCGCCCGGCCCAACAGTCGCCAAGGCCAAGTGCGCCAGACCTTCTTTTGAACCGATAGTTACAATCGCTTCTGAATCTGGGTCCAGATCGACGTCATAGCGGTTTTTGTACCAGGTACAAATCGCCTTGCGCAGGCGAGGAATACCTTTTGAGATCGAATAGCGATGAGTGTCGCCGCGCTGTGCCGCCTCAGTCATTTTTTCCACAATGTGCGGCGGCGTGGGCTGATCAGGGTTACCCATGCCAAAATCGATAATATCTTCGCCGCGCGCTCGGGCTTTCGCCTTCAAATCGTTCACAATGTTGAAAACGTAGGGCGGCAGACGTTTAATTCTAGGAAAATCTTCGATCAAGGCTGTAAATCCAAACTAAAAATTGATGGGCGCGCCACGTAATTGCCCTGTGCCTATATGAGCAAATCCGGGCGCCACTTGGGCCAATCCCAAAAGGCGTAACATTACCGAGGGGCACGTAACCTGTCAATTATCAAGGAGATTATTGGGGCCTATTTAGACCTTATTTTCGCTTGATTAGGCCTGTTGGAGTCAGTAACAATGTATGGCCGTAACAACGACCAGATGGACAGTTAGTTTAATGCAGGTTAATCACGATTTTGACATCTCCCTTCACCGCATCAAAAGCTATAGCAAAGGCGAAATTGAGGTGGTGTTACCCATTGATCGGTCTAAGGTTTCCGCCATGGACGAGAATGGCATGCCGGTGGGTCCGCAAATAGCAAAGCTGACTAGCAGCGCGATTATTATGCCGGATAAGCTTATTAAAGAGTGGCCTGTCACATCTATTGATGCGCTCGCCAAAGAGCATGTTGAGCAGTTGGTAACTCTGAAACCGGAAGTGGTATTGATCGGTACAGGTGAAAAACTGATCTGGCCCAATCGTGCACTTTTGGCACCGCTGACCAGCGCGCATATTGGTTATGAGATTATGGATACAGCAGCAGCCTGCCGTACCTACAATATCCTTTCGCATGAAGGACGCGACGTTGCCGCCGCGCTGCTGATGATTTAACAATCAGTTGCTGGGCTGCTAGCCCAACAACTGATCGCCTGAAACACCCTCTTTTTCGAGAATTTTGCGCAAACGACGTAGTGCTTCTACCTGAATCTGGCGTACACGCTCACGTGTAACGCCAATGCGTTCGCCCACCTCTTCAAGGGTTGAAACGTCATCACCATTCAGGCCGAAGCGCTGCTCGACTACTTGGCGCTGCTTCTCGTTCAACTGACCGAGCCACTCATTCAGACAGGACTGAACCTCTTCCGTCTGCAACAATGCAGAAGGATCATCCGCCTTTTCATCGGCTATTGCCTCTTGAAGCAGCTTGTCTTTGTCCAGCGTGGTTGAATCCACTGTAGAGAGTTGCTCACTTAAGCCCAGGATATTTTGAACATCCTTCAGCGGCAAATCTAAGGTCTGGGCGACCTCTTCCGGACTGGGATCATGATCCAGAGACTGAGCCAAGCGGCGCGCCGCTTTCTGATAACTGTTGATCTGTTTTACGACGTGAACTGGCAAACGAATTGTGCGCGTCTGATTCATCAGAGCACGTTCAATTGTCTGGCGAATCCACCAGGTTGCGTAGGTGGAAAAACGGTATCCTAGCTCGGGATCGAATTTCTCAACGGCGTGGATAAGTCCCAGATTTCCCTCTTCGATCAAATCGAGAAAAGCCAAGCCACGATTCATGTAGTAACGGGCGATTTTCACCACCAAACGCAGATTGCTCTCGATCATGCGTTTGCGAGCCGCCTCATCACCCTTTTGGGCTAGACGCGCGAAATACACTTCTTCTTCCGCGGTTAATAGCGGAGAGAAGCCAATTTCATTCAGATAAAGACGAGTCGCATCCAGGCTAGACTCCATCTCCCGCCACGATGAATCGTCAGCAGAAGACTTCGTTTCACGAGTTTCTTCTTCGTCGTCAGCAAACTCGCTGTCTACTTCCTGTATTTCATCGGCGCTGTCTTGCAAATCGTCAGCGTCACCATCCTGCAATTTTCCTACCACTACTAAAGCCCCCCTTTAAGCTTCGTATACATTGTGCACAAGGAAATTACATCCTCAAAAAATGTTACACCTCACATTATTAACGACACTTCCACCCTCAATGTTAAGCCTATCATGAACCTCGTTTTGGAAGATAGCGCGTCGGATTCACCGGCTTGCCATCAACACGGATCTGAAAATGCAATTTAACGCGATCTGTACCGCTGCTCCCCATGCGGGCAATCGCCTCACCTCTTTTCACTGCATCGCCCTCTTTGACCAGCAACGTATCGTTGTGACCATAGGCACTGAGGTATTTGTCGTTATGTTTAATAATGACGAGATTGCCATACCCCCGTAATGCATTGCCACTATACACAACCTTTCCGCTAGCGGCAGCATTTACAGTCGAACCTCTTGAACCCGCAAAATCTATCCCTTGCCGACCAATCGTGTTCGCTTTGTAATTGCTGATAACTACACCGTTCACAGGCCATTGCCAGGAGATGGATTCTCTTGATTGGCTTACTGAAGCCTCAGAACCCCTAGCGATTGTGGTTGATTTAGATTGCGACGCACTGGCAACTGAAGGAGCTGATGTATTAACTGCTGTTTTTTGCTTAGGCGAAACAGTCGGCGTCGAGCGACGAGATGAAATAACAGCGGGCTTAGGTGTGGAACGGTACTCAGGCGGCGCTGACAGTTCTTGTGATTCGGCAGGAGCTGCAATCCTTAGCCACTGCCCTTGGCTGATGACATATGGCTCAGGGATATTGTTCCATCTGGCAACTTCGCGGTAATCCTGATGGTAGCGAAAGCTAATGGAGTACAGCGTATCGCCCTTACGTACTTGATGATAGACGTGAGCACCGCACCCGCTCACCAAGGTTGTGATGATTAAGAAAAATGTTGCTGTACGAATCGATCTACCAGTCACGGTAGCGTAATGAAACCTGAGCCACAAATATCCATATTAAGTTGCATGCGTTAACTTGAACCAGCCGTATACCGTTATTGCTGCAATAACAACCACCCATCCTAATCTATCGACATAAACGCGCAGTAATTTATCCATCTTTTCACCGCCCCACCAGATTAGGCCTGCAACCATAAAGAAACGTGCCCCACGACCAATCAGAGAAGCGAGCACGAATGGAAATAGCGCCATGCCGACGGTACCAGCACAGATAGTGAACACTTTATAAGGAATAGGAGAAAAGCCGGCCAGAAATATTACCCAGAACCCCCAGTCCTCAAACCAGACAACCGCTTTTTGGAAACGATCCCAATAACCGTAATCATGAAGAATCGGCTCGACCATCTCAAAAGCAAACATGCCTATCATGTAACCCAGAACGCCCCCAAGCACGGACATTAGCGTTGTTATCAGTGCAAAACGCCAAGCCCGCTGACGCTGAGCCAGCACCATTGGCGCCAACATAACATCAGGAGGAATAGGGAAAAAAGAAGATTCAGCAAAACTTAATCCGCCGAGATACCAACAAGCATGGCGGTGAGCAGCCCAACGAAGTGCCATCTCGTAGAGCTTGGAAAAAACTTTCATTAACGACTTCCTGTCAACAACGGTACAAAACTGACCTCTTCAATCACCTCGCACTCAAACCCTTTATCTGTAAGCGTTACAAGGTGTAGCTGCTGTTTGCCATTTGGCCCTACAGGAGCAATTAGACGCGAACCTTCAGTCATCTGAGACAATAGCTCTTGGGGAATCTCGTTCGGTGCGGCGGTCACAATAATGGCATCGTAAGGTGCGTGCTCCTTCCACCCCATGTGTCCGTCGTAATGTTTAAAGCGCACGTTATGTAGCTTAAGTTCGCGGAGACGACGACGCGCTTTGGTTTGCAATGCGCCAATGCGCTCAACCGAGAAAACCTTCTCAACAAGCTGTGCCAGTACAGCAGCTTGATAACCGGAGCCAGTACCAATTTCGAGAACACGATTACAAAGCCCGGTCTCGAGCAAAATCTCGGTCATACGCGCCACGATATAGGGCTGGGAAATAGTTTGGCCAAAGCCTATAGGTAGCGATGTGTCATCGTAGGCCCGACTAGCCAACGCCTCATCTATAAAGATGTGCCTGGGGGTGTTACGAATAACATCAAGAACATGAGTGTTTTGAATCCCCTGCTCGCGTAAACGGTTTACCAATCGCTCACGTGTACGCTGGGAGGTCATGCCAATACCCAGAAGATCTGCTGCCACTTAATCGATCCCCTTTAGCCAGTTTGCCACCTGATCCAAAGCGGTATAGCGTGTTAGATCAATCTGGATTGGCGTAACAGATACCCGGTTATTACGCACAGCATGAAAGTCCGTCCCCGGCCCGGCATCCTGCTCGGTACCCGCTGGACCTACCCAGTAAATATCGCGCCCGCGAGGGTCCTGCTCTTTAATCACAGGCTCAGACTTGTGGCGCCGCCCCAAACGGGTAGCTTCAAACCCCTCGAGATTTTCCCAGGCGATATCCGGCACGTTCACATTAAGAATCGTATCTGCAGGGAGAGGATCATTTTTTAGCCGTTCGATAATCTGCAAAACCGCTTTTGCGGCGGTTTGATAATGCGTTAGGGACTCCCCTACCAGAGAAACAGCAATCGCTGGATAACCTAAAAACCGCCCCTCTGTCGCTGCAGCTACTGTTCCGGAATAGAGGACATCATCCCCCATATTTGCACCGGCATTAATACCTGCGACAACCATATCAGGCTCATCATCAAGCAACCCAGTTACCGCTAAGTGAACACAGTCGGTAGGCGTACCGTCAACATAAAACTGCTGATCACCAATATTATGAACGCGCAAAGGACGCTCAAGCGTAAGCGAATTACTCGCCCCACTGCGATTGCGATCTGGTGCAACCAACGTTACCGAAGAAATCTCACCCAAAGCTGCCGCCAAACACTGAATACCTGGCGCGCTATAACCATCATCATTACTGACTAAAATTCGCACTCGCTAACCCCTCAACAAAAAACGAAGCGAACAGAAAAACGAAACCCCCAAAACACAATGTTTTGGGGGCAACAATACTAGCTCCGGTGTGCCAGGAACAACTTCTTGCAGGCACTTAAGCATCACAACAGATGCCTACATCACAACCATGCACCACTGCATAAGTGCAGCCGGGAACAGACCGAGCACCAACATCGCGATGCTGTTAACCGATAGCACGACACGCATATCCATACCAGCCTCGATCTTTGCAGTATCTTCTGGCTTATCAAAGTACATAACTTTGACCACACGCAGATAGTAGAACGCACCGATAACAGAGAATACAACCGCGTACACTGCCAGCCAGACCATATCAACCTGAACGACAGACTGAAGCACCGAGAGTTTGGCGTAAAAACCAACAGTCGGAGGAACACCCGCCATAGAGAACATCAGAATCAACATCATCACGGCCAACCAAGGGCTACGTTCGTTCAAACCTTTATAATCATTCAGCTCTTCTGCTTCGAAACCAGAACGGCTAAGCGCGATAACCATACCGAAGCCACCCAAGCTCATCAGTGCATAAACAACAACGTAGAACATCGCAGCTGAGTAACCATTCTCTGTGCCTGCAAGAATACCCAACAGAATAAAACCAACGTGAGAAATCGTTGAATACGCAAGCATACGCTTGATGTTAGTCTGGGCAATCGCAACTACGTTACCAATAGCGATTGAAAGTACGGCCAGCACAATCAGCATTTCCTGCCACTCTACGTGCAGATCTCCTAAGCCTTCCACCAAAAGGCGCATAACCATCGCAAATGCGGCGATTTTAGGTGCTGTACCGATATACAACGTCACAGATGTTGGCGCACCGTGGTACACGTCTGGGATCCACATATGGAAAGGAACAGCCCCCAGTTTGAACGCAAGACCGACGATAACAAAGACCAGACCCAACTGAAGAACAACATTGTCGCTATTCAGCGCAACGTAAGAACCAATCTCAGCCAAACCAAGATTGCCCGATACACCGTAAATCAGAGACATGCCGTATAACAACAGACCTGAGGCCAATGCGCCCAGTACAAAGTACTTCATCGCAGCTTCAGTTGCTTTCAGAGAATCACGGTGGAACGCAACCATCGCGTAACAAGAAAGCGCCAACAATTCCAAACCCAGGTACAGAGTCAGCATACTGTTAGCAGAGATCATCACCATCATGCCCAGTACACCAAAAAGACCAAGTACGAAGTACTCGCCACGGAACAAGCCCCGCACCTTCAAATACTGACGCGAATAGATGAAAACAACTGCAGTAATAAGATAAACAAATACCTTAAGAACATCACCCATTGGATCTGACACAAAACTACCGTTGAATGTCAGTTCGCGGGCATCATCTGAGAGGCTAATTGTCAGCAACATAGCGCCTGCCAACGTACCTACAGACAAGGCAAATGTAATGATTCGATCGTGATCTTTTACATACAGATCAAGGATCAAGATTATACAGGCCATCGTCAGCACAAAAATCTCAGGTAGTGCTGGCACAAAACTTGGTATTTCGAAATTCACCATATCAATTCGTCTCTTAGCCTTAGTACTTAATTCTTCTTTCGACTAACTTAAATCCGTTTATCTTATAGCTTTGATGTAATTGCTTGCTGCAACAGGTTATCAACAGTTGCATGCATCACATCCAGCAGCGGTGCTGGCCAAATACCCAGCAACAATGTCAACACTGCCAAAGTACCTAAAACAAACGCCTCACGGCCATTCAGGTCTTTTAATTTAGCAACGTTGTCATTCTTGATTTCGCCAAACACAACTCGCTTAACCATCCACAGCGTGTAAGCAGCGCCCAAGATCAGCGTTGTCGCTGCCAGGAAGGCATACCAGAAGTTTGCTTGGAACGCGCTGAGTACAACCATAAATTCGCCAACAAACCCTGAAGTACCCGGCAAGCCGGCATTGGCCATCGCAAACAACACCATCGCAGCTGCGAACCAAGGCATAGTGTTAGCAACACCGCCGTAATCACTAATATTACGGCTGTGCATACGATCGTACATAACACCGATACACAAGAACATCGCGCCTGATACGAAACCGTGCGAAATCATTTGCACCATCGCACCTTCCATACCCAGAGCAGCACCTGAAACACTACCGGTGTTTTCGTAAATACCAAACACCATAAAGAAACCTAAGGTAACAAAACCCATGTGCGAGATTGAAGAGTACGCAACAAGTTTCTTCATATCTTCCTGAACCAGAGCGATCAAGGCGATGTATACAACCGCAACCAGGGACATAGTGATAACCAGCCAATCAAGCTCGGCACTCGCATCAGGAGTGATTGGCAGCATGAAACGTAGGAAACCATACGCGCCCAGTTTCAGCATGATTGCCGCCAGGATTACAGAACCGCCAGTCGGCGCCTCTACGTGAGCATCTGGCAACCACGTGTGAACCGGCCACATTGGAATTTTTACTGCAAACGCGATCAAAAATGCCAGGAAAATCAAAATCTGCGCTGTCATGCTGACCGGAACCGAATGGAATTCCAAAATCTGGAAGTTGCCAGTTTGGAAATAGAGGTAAATCAGCGCAACAAGCAAAAATACTGAGCCAAAGAAGGTATAGAGGAAGAACTTAAGTGTAGCGTACACGCGACGCGCACCACCCCACATCCCGATAACCAGGAACATCGGGATCAGCATTGCTTCCCAGAAGACGTAGAACAACACCCCATCCAGAGATGCGAACACACCATTCATCATACCTTCCATAATTAGGAAGCAAGCCATGTATTGAGCAGGCTTATATTGGATAACTTCCCAACCAGCGATCACAACCAATACAGTAGTGAATGTAGTCAGAAGGATAAGCGGCATCGAAATACCGTCCACACCCAGGTGATAAAACACCTCAAAAGCAGGAATCCAGGAAACCTTTTCAACAAACTGCATATTGGCAGTTGTAGTGTCAAAAGAGGTAAACAACGGAATGGATACTACAAAGGTAATAATAGACCACGCTAAAGAAGTCCAGCGCACGGCACAGTTATTGCCGCTGGCGCCCATTGCCAACACCGTTAGGCCGCCAATAATTGGCAACCAAATAACTAAACTGAGGAGCGGTAAATCTGACATTCAGTCCAATCCCTTATTCTAAATTCTTATGCGTGAGCCAGTAGCCAAGTTACCAATACGAGCAAGCCAATAATCATTGCAAACGCGTAGTGATAAAGGAATCCGGTTTGTAGATGACGGATAACACCCGCAATCCAACCAACTGTATTGGCAGAACCATTTACGACGATGCCATCAATACCTTTGACATCACCAAACTGCCACAAAAAGCGACCCGTTTTACGACTACCTGCTGCGAAGAAAGAGTCGTTAAACTTATCGCAGAAGTAGGCGTTGTCCAGCAATTTGTAAACACCGCCAAAGCTGTTTTTGATCTTGGCAGGGATATCTGGACGCTTCATATACAGGAAGTAAGCAGTCGCTACACCACCAGCAGCCAACCAAAATGCAGGGGAAGCAAAGCCGTGCATAATAAAGCCCATTACACCACTGTAATGCTCGCCAATCTTGGCCAGCACGTCGTGTTCCTCGAACACAACGATAGCGTTGCCGAAATAATCACCAAACAGCCATGGACCCACTGCAAACCAAGCCACGCCAACGGATGGAATTGCTAGCAGAATCAAAGGCAACGTCACAACCTTCGGTGACTCATGCAAATGCTCTTTAGTATGATGATCCATACGCTCTTTGCCATGAAATACCAGGAAGAACATACGGAAGCTGTATAGAGCGGTAATAAATACGCCTAACAGTACACACATATATGCGAAACCAGAACCAGCAAGTTCAGACTCCCCTACAGCCATAATGATGGCATCTTTTGAGAAGAAACCTGAAAAGCCAGGTGTGCCAATCAAAGCCAGCGAGCCGATCAGCATACACCAATAGGTAATAGGCATATATTTCTTCAAACCACCCATCTTACGAATATCTTGCTCATGGTGCATAGCGATGATGACAGAACCAGCAGCCAAGAACAGCAGCGCTTTAAAGAACGCATGAGTCATCAGGTGAAACACACCGGCAGCGTAAGCTGATGCGCCCAATGCCACCGTCATATAACCAAGCTGAGATAGGGTCGAGTAAGCAACCACGCGCTTGATATCGTTTTGGATCAAGCCCAGGAACCCCATGAACAGCGCAGTAATTGCACCGATAACCAATACGAAGCTCAATGCAGTCTCAGACATTTCATACAGAGGAGACATGCGTGCAACCATGAAGATACCAGCGGTAACCATTGTTGCGGCATGGATCAGTGCAGAGATCGGAGTAGGACCTTCCATCGAATCTGGCAGCCACACGTGAAGTGGAACTTGAGCTGATTTACCCATGGCGCCAATAAACAGCAAGATACAAATCACTGTCATGACTGACCAATCGTAGCCCGGAATCAGTTGGATAGTTAGATCCGCCATCATCGGCGCAGCTTTAAATACGTCTGCGTAATCCAGACTATTGAAATACATCAGAACAGCCGCGATACCCAGCAAGAAACCAAAGTCACCAACACGGTTTACCAAGAATGCCTTCAAGTTTGCGTAAATTGCTGTTTCACGTTTAAACCAGAAACCGATCAGAAGGTAAGAAACAAGGCCTACAGCCTCCCAACCGAAGAACAACTGCATAAAGTTATTCGCCATTACCAGCATCAACATTGAAAAGGTAAATAGCGAGATATAGCTGAAGAAGCGCTGATAGCCAGGATCGTCATGCATGTAACCGATCGTGTAGATGTGAACCATCAGAGAAACGAAAGTAACAACCATCATCATGGTGGCAGTTAATTCATCAACTAAGAATCCGACTTCGAAACGAATACCGTCACTAACCAGCCATGTGTATACGGCGCCGTTAAAGGTCTCACCGCCGTTAATGACAATTTGATTAAATACGATCGCGGAGAGGAAGCAGGAAATAGCCACACCAATAATAGTGGCCCAGTGCGCACCGGCACGCCCTACTTGCTTCCCAAAAAGACCCGCAATGATCGAACCGATCAGCGGTGCCAGAACAATCCCGAGATAGACATTTTCCATATCTATTCCACCCTATCCCTTCAGAGTATCGAGTTTTTCAACGTTAATCGTACGACGGTTACGGAACCAGACAACCAAAATAGCCAAACCAATCGCTGCTTCGGCTGCTGCAACAGTCAAGATAAAAAATACGAAAATTTGGCCTGCCAGATCACCATTGAAGTGTGAAAAAGCAATAAAGTTAATATTTACAGCCAATAGCATCAATTCGATTGCCATCAACAGAACGATGACGTTTTTTCTGTTTAGAAAGATGCCGGCGATACTGATACAAAACAGTATGGCACCCAATACTAGAAAATGTGACAGTGAAATCATATGTCCCTCTTAATGCCCCGGGAGAGCTAACCCAATCTTCTTATTTAGACTCAGTGTTCTTTTTTTCAGCCGCCATTTTAACGACACGTACACGGTCATTACGGCGAACCAATACCTGCTCTGCCGGATCCTGGTACTTACTATCCGGACGACTACGCATTGTCAAAGCAATTGCAGCAATAATGGCAACAACCAATATGACTGCGGCTAGTTCAAATGCATATACGTAATCTGTGTATAGGATACGTCCGAGTTCTTTGGTGTTACTGTAATCAACTCCGGCAGGCACTGGCGCAGGAACTTCTTCCAAGCCAAACGTTTTACCGCCAACAACAGCGATCAATTCAAATACAACGATTAACGCTACAGGCACGCCCACATAAGCAT
>JBNKYV010000204.1:0-7871 GCA_050301075.1 Gammaproteobacteria bacterium | reverse complement strand
GGTGAACGAGACCAATGCCAGCACTATTACTGAAATTGATAACGCTCGTATCAAGTGTGTGGCCGATCTTGAAGAGACTCGAGCTAAGCAAGCAGATTTTGCCGCACTTAGCGAAGGCAATAAGTTTCGGATTAAAGAACTGGAAAAGCTTGTTGATTCTTTTGAGTGGTCTAGCGTTCGGATACCTGCTGAGCTACTGGATCAGATCACCACGGATTGAAACTGAGATCAAAACGGTCACTGAGTATGTAACCGTTGATCGAGTAGTTGAGATAATACCTGTGCTGAATTGCCCGCATGAAGACTTGAGAAAACCTAAAACCAATGGTGAGCTACTGATTGAGTATAAGCGCCTGTTAGATTGGCGCGCGAACTGCCTAAACTCCATTCGTGACGCAAAGAAATAGCCTCGTGTGAGGCTAGTTTACAAACATCCGAATTAAAATTGCCACGGAAGATCCGAAAGCAAACGCCAAAGGGGGCAGAATTAGCTTATTTCTAACCTCTTTGTACTTCTTGATTTCTTCAGGCGTCCTTTTATCTATTCGCTGAGGGTTATCAGCTTGGGTCAGCTTTAAAGCGAGGATAGTACCCGCGCAAACCCATATAACCACATTGCAAATAGTCTTATACTCGCTGAAACTGAGCATACCAACGAACGCTAATGATGCCACGCTGAAAATCAGCAACGATACTGACGGTTTAGTTTTCATCTGATTGCTCTCCTACTGCAAATAATCGTCGTCGAGACCAGTCAAAGCCAAATCCATATATAACGTAAACCCCATTGATGCTGGTGTTATCGCATAAATTTCACCATCCTCGCCATGTTCTAGACCAATCCCATCCAAAGAATTCCAGCCTATCAGCAGCGCATGTTCTCGCCGCACATTGCCAAATTCAAAAACCAATGTCGCTTCGATCGTCATGTTTTCATCGGCGTCAACCTCTTCTGTAAGTAAGTCACCAAAAGTCAAAGTGAACATTTTTGATGTTTGCTCGCCGAGTGCATCCATGATTTGCTGTTCGGCTTCCGATTTTAAATGCTCTATATTCATTCCCGTCTCACCTTAGCGCCACACCGGGCGCATTTGTATATCGTTAATGGCAGGTTGATCAATACCGGTATCAACTCGCCTCCGCAGTTACATTTCGTTGCATCGGATTCGCTGTTGGTGTTCTTCGATCCTGCGCCGATGTGCTGCATCCGTGTATCGCCCTTCAACTTTCACTTCCTTCAAATTCAATAGTTCAATTACTTCTAAGACTTCTTCGTGTGATACCTTTAGATTATATGCAATCTGTCTGGCGCTTAGGTTTCGCTTGTACAGATCGGCTATTGCCTGATCGCGTTCACGCTGGTAGGCCTGTCTTGATGCACCCATATTAAGCTCCCGTTGATCCAAATCCGCCGGCGCCGCGGTCAGTTTCGTCAAGCTCATCGACTGTGCAGTTATCGAGCATGGCCGGCACTACGACCAATTGAGCAATCCGGTCGCCATGGTTAATGGAAAAGTCGCCGGCAGAGTGCTTAGTCAGAATAACCTTGATCTCGCCGCGGTAGTCCGAATCGATCACGCCGGCCATTTTGTCGATACCGTTCTTTACCGCCCATCCTGACCGCGGTTGAATCAGGCCGACATAGCCGGCAGGTATTGCCACCGCAATTTTAGTGTCAATTACCACATAGTCGCCGGCACTTACCGCGGTAGATTCGAAATCACCCAAGTAAGCGTGAATATCAAACCCCGCGGCACCTGACGTTTGTCTCGCCGGCACGATTGCATCAACGGCTAATTTTTTGAATTTGATCATACATTCCTCTAAGGGCTTTCGCCCTGTTGGTTATTCAGCCTTGGTGTCTTTGCCGAAAATGTATTCCTCTTCGGTCATGTTGAATTCATATTCAAAGTCAACAGAATCCATGCCTAAAAAGTCAATAAATAAATCGACTGCGGCCTGCCTATCTTCCGGGTACGCCTTTAATGCGGCTTGTTTTGCATCGTATGCTCTACTCATCTTTCATTTCCTTAGCCGCCGTAGCGGCATGTTAAGTTATACCAATCTGATTTGTCAGAAGGGGATTGAATCTTCGAAGTCATCGAAGCCACCCGGGCGCGGTGCCGGTTGTCCGGTTGGTTGTTGGAATCCGCCTTGTTGCTGCCGTGGTGCCTGCTGCTGTGCTGGCGCAGTGGTGCGGTTGTTGCCGCCAACCAAGCCCACGTTATTAACCATAACGGCGCACTTGAAGCCTTGGGTGCCGTCATTCTTCTGGAATGTCTGCAACTCCATTTCACCGGTAACGACGACCTGATCACCCTTCTGGATATACTGCTGAAGTGCTGCGGCCCGATTGCCGAAAATAGCGCAGTCGAACCATGTTGTTTTTTCAGTGCCCTGCACTTTTTTAGAGTCAGCGACAGGGAAGCTCAGTATCTGCGTTCCGCTTGCCGTTGTTCGCATTTCAGGGTCGCGGCCAATGCGGCCTAATATTGTGATTGTGTTCATTGTTGTGCCTCTTTGTCGTATTTGCTTGGCTCTTGCATCTGCTGACGCTCAAGCGTTGTGAAAATTCCGCCCTTCGTAGGTGCTACCCATAAAGCGCGCTGATCTTCTTCTGGTATGTCCTGCTTAATCAGGTCGATGGCTTTGCGCACGTGGTTGTTAGCCATCAACTCCTTAGCTGCAACAATCGTGTCAAAATGCTTTTGCAGTGCCAGGTTATGCGCGAACAGATCAATAGACGGCACCGCCGATTGTCCGTCGTCATCGTCATCGGTTGTTGTGATGTTTAGCAATGCGCTCATGACGTATCGCTTGCCGTAGCTGACAGAGCTACCAACGGCCTGCACGACGTTTTTAGAGCCTGACGTGTCTAAAGGTATCTGCAACTGTGTGGATTCCTTGTGGCCGCTCTTATGGCGCAATACGCCGATCACGTTAACGTAGCCGGTCGCCTGCTGTGTTTCAAACGTAAAGCTAAAGCCGTACTTTTGCAGTACCGGCAACACTGCCCGATTAATGTCTTCAAACTTGGCGAACCGCGATTGCACGACTCCGCGAATGTTGATCTCGCCGCTTTTCTCAATTACCGGCAACTCTGCCTGCATTGCCGCCATATCAACTTGGAACTGCTGCTGAGCCTGTTTGTCCAAGATGCGTTCCTGCATATCAAGCATCTTTTCCAGCTTCTCAACGTCCATTTCTGGATTCATGCAGACCTTTTCGATCATGCTGATCAGTCCGGTTGTTTGCTCCACTGCCGGTGGTGTGTTATTTGTGGCGCTTAATTCCTTACTCATCTTCCTACCCCTTGCCGCCTAGTGCGGCTTTTTATTTGCTTAATGCCAGCTTTGATTTCTCTTCGACTCGATCAAATCCAACCCCGTATAATTCGCCGTGAGTTTGCCGAATGTATCGCAGTCCGCTAACGGCATCCTTTAGTGCGTCCTCAAGAAGCCTTGCCTTTCTTGCAAAATCATCCATAGTCCACTCGTCCGGCCTATCTGCGCGATAGGATTCGATTTTTTCACTCAGCAACATACTATTCCCCTTTCTCTTGCCCGTCGGATGGCTTCTTTAAGCCTTTAATGTTTCCGTAATACCCTTGGCATCGCTCTAATTCTCGGCGCGCGCTGTTAAGTTTTGATTCTGCAACTGACATAAGATGCGCTTTCGCTTCCTCCCATGTATCGAAGTAACTTTCGCATGATGATCGCTTTGCTCTGCGCCTGCCTTTAATGAAAACGCTTGCATCTGTTTCGCGCTCAATCTCTACGGGCTTTATTTTTTCCGCTGCCCAAAAGAATGTAGTCCGATACTTGATCATTTCGATGCCTCCGCTTCTTCTATCAACGTACTCAACTTGACCCCTAGAGCACCTGCAATCAGCTCTAAGCTGCTAACCTTTAGCTCTGAATGGCCCTTCATAAAGGTGTACAAGGCCCCCTTTGATACGCCTGACTTGCGGCACAGCCATAGCTTGTTGCGCTCCATGCTGGCAAGTCTCTTGTCTATTGCTTTCACTAAGTTCATATGTGTCCTCCGTTATTTCCTGTTCAATAGTACATGATAAAAAATAACAGTCAAGCGGAAAATAATTATTGATTTAGGATAAATTTAGGTCTACTGTATTGGTTATCAAACAACAACGCAGAGCGAGAGACGAAATGAGCAACTTGAAAACAAAATCAGAACAGGAAAAAGCTAATACCAAACGTCAGCAGGAGTTACTGAAGTTAGCTAAAGATTACAGCATTTGGCCAGCGGGCAGAAACCCGACGTTTGTGGGCAGGTTCGGTACGTATGAGCCACATGAGTGGGCGGAACAGCGCCGCATACTTGGCTTGCCTGTATAACCATTTAACAGCCCTTCGGGGCTTCAACACCAGGATTATGATCATGTACGACCACCGAGTAACCGAATCACAGGCCCAGATTGACGCACAGGCAGATCGCGCAGCACATTTCGAGCATATCAGCGACATGATGCGCGGCGTACGGTTTGAGTTGATGAAGAAAGCCTTGGTCAAGGGCGACATTGAAGGCTTAGAGATTTACTGCGATGAACTGGGATTCGATTTGTTCGACTGGGTCAGAGATCAGTTTAACGACGAAGACGACACAAACGGATTTGCGCTGAACGTACGCGCAGTGCTCTATCACCGTCACACTTACGACGACAGCGCACTGAACGACATTGTAAACACGCTGATCGACCAATCAACCAATTGGGACGATTTGGTCACAGCAGAACTAATCAAAATTGAAAACGAGGACGTTATTTATGACTGACATTAATTTTAGAGTCTGGGACAAGATTTCAAAAACAATGCATTACCCGGGTGACGGGTCTAGCTATTGCGTAACAGCCACTGGCGCGGTATGCCTTGACTTTACTGACGATGGCGGAATCCTCGAAAACCAGTCGCATAGAGCGATTGCCATGTTATTCGCAGGCATGAAAGACAAGAACGGCGTTAAAGCTTACGAACAAGACATAGTAAAAGCAAAGCTTACTTCAAAAAGCAGCGGGTACTTGGGTGAATTTGTTGGGGTTATTGAGTTTCAAGAATTTGAACTGTGTTTGTCGATGAATGATGAAAGCTTCCCTAGTGCATCGTGGTTGCTAGTCGATGGCTTTGAAATCATCGGCAACACTCACGAAAATCCGGAACTATTGGAGAGATCAAAATGAGCACTAAAAAACTATCGGTACTGCACTTTGTGCAAGACGAGCAAACCGGGAAATTCCAGGTTATCGGCATATACCGAGTAATCGGTCACACGCACTATGGCAACGAAAAGGACTACGAGAAAATCGTACTCGATGAAGGTTCTGACTATTGGTGCGTCCGTGGCACTTTGGTAAAGCTTGCAGCGGCGAATAACGTTGAGCCGTTTGATATGGTAAGCCCGCGTCTCGAAGAAGCCTTGGCGCTGGCTAAGAATGGACTAATGAAGAATGAGGAATTGTCATGATGGAACGATCAGAAATATTAGCTCAATTAAGATCATGCCCTGAATGCGACAATGATGAAGTTTCATGGTGCCAAATTTCACGCAGACCATACTGCAATTGCGGGCACTGGGGTAAGACCAACTTTGGAAGCGATCAAGATGCTATCGACGCATGGAACGAAAAAACAGAGCATGAGAAATACCTTGATCTCAAAGCTGATTACAAACAGCTACGCGCAGAGCTTGAGCAAGCGCAGAACGAACTAATCAAGGTGCGCGTATGTCTACAAAGTGAAATTAATGATTTGAAGATTGAAAATAAGCTTCAGGCGCTCGAATACATAACATTATTTGGCGAAATGCAAACATTGCTAGAGCGGGGCGATGCATGAACGGCCTAAACGTACTCCTGACGCTCTGCGCAATCGGATGCTATGTGTTGGCATCACACATGCACAAAAAACACGCTCAGAGCTTCTACGGGAGCCTGATAGGGGGATTAGCTGGAGTTATGCTCTGCCTGTTCGTCGTCGCTAACATTCAAAGCTGCTCAGAGCAAAATAGGGCTGCTACTGCGGAATGGGGAGGGAATTGATGTGGAAATCAAAAAACTTGGACAGATTGGAGCTTGCACATACTTCAGAAAGTCAACAAGCGAATGGGTAACCCAAGCTGAGTTCACAGCTAATGATGAAAGCCTTCATCTGACTGCGAGATATGCAGCTAAATTCAAGTGGGTGAGCAAGTTGGCTTTTTTACTGTTCTTTAACAGAACTGTTGCCAAAGCAACTCGGAATGGCATAAATGCTAAATCTTAAATAACCGGCATCATGCCGATAAGGGGTTGATATGATTTCTGATAAAATCGTTGCGGTTGTTTTTCTTTGGGCGGCTGCTACCGCTGTCCAAGCGTTTGTTAACTCGTATCCGCATAAATACTCGACCGGGCTAAAGGTTTCATTGTATCAACAGGCTTTTGTCGCAATGATTGGCCTATTTATATGGATGTTGTATTGGTCAATATCTGTATTGGTAGGATGAACAGGCTAAGTATTGATTATACCGCAGTATTGCGTAAAAAGGCCGCTTTAAATCTTATTCAAATTATTTGAACAGGCATAAAAAAGCCTTGAATCTGTTAAGAAACAAGGCATAAACTGATCGATGCCGGAAACGCGCCAACGTTTTACGGTAGATTACACACTTAATCGCAACCAACCGACAAGCAAATTGTCGCGCATCATTCCGATTTAGTCAAATCTACCATTCTATTTAGCGCATCCGGCCTCTAACCAACTGGAGGCTATATGTCTAAAAAGAAATTCAAAATCATGTATCCGCAAGATCATCACGATCCTGATAAGCGCGGAAAGCCATATCATCCACCAGCTAAGAAAATGGTTGTAATGAATGGCTCTGGCGTATTCTTTTTATATTCTGATGAAGAATACTACCCATCAATAATCAAGCTATCCCAAGTACTTTATAAGTATGACGTAGTTTGGAAATAGACTTAATCACAAGCAGGCTTACGGCTTGCTTCTAATTGGGTTTATGCACGACGGAATCACTTTTAACCTGTTGGACACCGTAGAAAGCGAACAGGAAGCATGTCAGAGCTGGCGACGTTAAATAAGCAATCAAGTAATACCTGGTGGTCAAATGACGTTAGAGCGCGGATAAACAGCGGCAATGTCAGGGGGAAGGTCTGGGCGTACCTTCAAGGATGAGAAACGTTCGCTGATACAGTTTGACCAACTTGTAAACCAATAGAATGATTTGAAGGTTATGGGGTATTAAACCCCTTCCCTGACAAACCGCTCTAAGATGACCTTATGTTTAAAAATAAACCACAGAATAAAAACGCACGACAAAAGAGCGAAACGGTCTAAGGCATTAGTTGCAATTACAGTTTGCGCTTTCTATAGTTAGAGCTCAATTACAAAGGGGAATTAAAGTGACAGAACAGCAATTGGAATTAATTCAGTCAGATCCACAAGTTATGCGACCAATACTCGAGACGCTAAAACTCATGCTCAATCAAGTTGAGACGCTTGAATTGTCCGATAAGGTGGATGCAATTAATGCGATGAGAGAGGCTATACACGAAATAAGTCCATTTAAAGATGAACCGGTCGATTATGTTAAGTGGATTGTAAGCACCGATGTGCGTGCAAATGATTACAACCCGAATAGCGTAGCGCCTCCTGAAATGGCTTTGCTTGAACGATCTATTCAAGCTGATGGATATACCCAGCCAATCGTTAGTTGGCCGCATGACGATTATGTTGAGGTTATTGATGGGTTTCACCGTCATCGCGTTGGAAAGGAGTCAAAATTAATTAGTGAGCGAGTAAAAGGATACCTACCAACAGTAATAATAAAAGAATCGCAATCAGATCAAAATAATC
>JBNKYV010000203.1:0-10167 GCA_050301075.1 Gammaproteobacteria bacterium | reverse complement strand
AACACCGGCGTCAACCAGCACAGGCACCTTCAACTCTTCAACGATAAAACGAATGTTGTAAGGGTTTTGAATGCCCAAACCAGAACCGATTGGAGCACCCAGTGGCATAACCGCCACACAGCCCATCTCTTCCAGTGTTTTGGCTACTTTAAGATCATCAGTGGTGTAAACCATGACTTTAAAACCATCATTCACCAGTGTCTCTGCCGCTTTAAGTGTTTCAATCACGTCGGGGAACAGTGTCTTCTCATCTGCCAGCACTTCCAGCTTCACCAAGTCATGTCCATCCAGCAGTTCGCGCGCCAGACGACAGGTACGCACGGCATCCTGTGCGTTATAGCAACCTGCTGTATTAGGCAGGATGGTGTATTTATCCATCGGCACCACGTCCAGCAGATTTGGCTCGTCTGGATTCTGCCCTATGTTGGTACGACGCACCGCGACAGTAATGATATCTGCGCCGCTGGCCTCAGTGGCCAGACGCGTCTCTTCAAGGTCTTTATACTTGCCTGACCCCACCAGCAGACGGGATTGGTATTCAACACCGGCAATCACTAATGGATCATTGCCAGCAGTTTGAGCTGTTTCCGACATAATAATTCCTGTATTTCGGGAAATTGAATATTAAATAGTAGGTGTGGATTATAGCGCACCACCGCCGATGGCATGCACAATCTCCACCTTGTCTCCGGCCTGCAACTGGTGTTCGCCATGCAAGCTGCGCGGCACGATATCCAGATTCACCTCAACAGCAAGGCGACGCCCCACCAATTGAAGCTCTTCCAGCAAAGCCAGAACGGTGTACGACTCAGGCACCTGGCGGGCCTCTCCGTTGACAATAATCTCCATAAAACGCTTCCGAACAGTTCTCTAAAAATGGCGCTATTCTACTACAGTCGCCCTCATCAAGTATGGCCACGCACCGGGATTTAAATCCGCATGTAATCAATCTTGGTTATAATCGTAGGCGTTCAAGGCAAATTATATTTGCTTTCAGTAGGTTAAGACTTCAACTCACAGGCACTCCCTCGCACCATGGACCATAGTTACCTAAATGATATTTTGCTTCTATTTGTAGCCGCGGTTGCGGTGGTTGTGGTGTGCCTGCGTCTCAAATTGCCGCCGATTCTCGGTTACCTGGGCATTGGTGTACTGATGGGGCCATACGGCCTGGAATTCGTCGACGATACCGAACACACCCGCGGCATTGCCGAATTTGGCGTTGTTTTCCTGCTATTCACCATCGGGCTCGAATTTTCCCTGCGCCAGCTAATGCGCATGCGCGGCGCGGTACTGGGGCTTGGTGGTGCCCAGGTGATTATCACCACAGCGATAACCTCTTATATTGCCTATCAGTTCGGATTATCACTGGAAGGCGCCTTGGTCATTGGTGGTGTGGTTGCCATGTCGTCAACCGCGCTGGTCATCAAACAATTGACCGATCAGGTAGAACTACACACCCGCCACGGACGTAATGCCGTTGGCATACTGCTGTTTCAAGACATTATGGTTATCCCGTTTCTGATCCTTGCCTCAACCCCTATTGCAGGGGCAGCTGCGGAAGAGACAAATGCCACTGGCATTTTGCTAGCCTTTGCCAAGGGTGGCATTGCGGTAGCGATCATTCTCGCGATGGGGCATTGGGTGCTACGCCCATTATTCAGAGCCATCGCCCACTTTCGCTCAACAGAACTATTCACCCTCACCGCACTGTTAATCACACTAGGGGCTGCATGGATCACCCATCAACTAGGGCTATCACTGGCACTGGGGGCATTCCTTGCCGGCATGATGCTGGGCGAAACTGAGTTCCGTCACCAAATCGAGGCAGAGATTCGCCCCTTCCGCGATGTACTGCTTGGGCTGTTTTTTATCACGGTAGGCATGCTGCTTAACGTACAAATGCTGCCAGAGGTTTGGCACTGGGTGGTCATGCTGCTTGCGGCGCTCATCCTGCTTAAAACTGCCGTCATCGCGGTACTGTGCCGTGTAGGTGGTTGGAATAATGCCGTCTCACTGCGCACGGGGTTGGTCTTGGCCCACGGTGGCGAATTTGGTTTTGCCATTTTGACGCTGGCGCTTAGCGGCAGCCTGATTGATCCGCACTATGGTCAGGTCATACTGGCCGCTTTGTTAATCAGCATGGGGCTGGCCCCCATCCTAATCCGTTTCAATCACCGCATTGCCAGCTTGCTGCAACCTGATGCCGTTACCGAGAGCAAAGAACAGGTAAAGGCAAAGGTAGAGCACACTGCACACGGTTTGGAAAACCACGTCATCATCTGTGGCTATGGCCGCTTAGGGCAAAACATCGCTCGTATTCTGGAAGATGAAAACATCCAGTTTGTCGGCCTGGACCTTGACCCAACACTGGTGCAAAACGCGGTTAAGGCCAAAGAACCGGTGAGCTATGGTGACTCTGCCAGCCTGGAGATACTGAAAGCAGCGGGGCTTGAACGTGCCTCATCACTCGTCATCTGCGTAGACGATGTAAAAACCGCCAAAAAGATTGTCGAACAGGCACGACCAGACCAGCCAAACCTGCCAATACTAGTCAGAACCCGTGATGACACCTATCTGCAAGAACTGCAGGATGCGGGGGCAACCGAGGTTATTCCAGAAGCACTGGAGGCCAGTTTGATGATGGCATCGCATCTGCTATTAATGCTGCAGGTGCCAGCCAGCCGTGTTGTCCATATCGTACGCCAGGCTCAAGCGGGGCGTTATCAGATGCTGCGCCAGCTCTTTCCTGGCGAATTGGATAGTCGCCCCCTTGACCCGGCTGGCACGTCTACACTGCATCACACGATAGAGATTCCTGCAGAAGGTTTTGCCACCGGCAATCCCATCTCGGCGCTAAACCTTGATTCATTGGATGTTTCAGTGGTGTCCATGCAGCGCGATAACGAGCGCATCCCGCACCCGGAAGAGACCGCCGAATTACACGCAGGAGATCTGCTAATCCTCTACGGCACGGCAGAAGCGCTGGAAAAAGCAGAAAACAGGATATCTAGCGGAGAATAACAGGTGACGATTGCATGACTGGCTATGACAGGATATTTGGCTCCGGCCCCACTGGAGCGATCATCAGCCTACTGCTGTTTTACGGCGCCTATGCGCTGGAAAGTAGCCTGAACCTTCCAGCCATCACACACAGCCAAATAGTCTCGCACACGCTGTTCCTTTTACTCACAGCACTTGGCATCGCCATCATCATCTGGAGTCTCAAGTCGCTACCGCCGGATGATCGCGGCCGTCACCTGGTTACCAGTGGTGCGTTTAAATTCTTTCGCCATCCGCTATACGCTGGATTTCTTTCATTTATCAATTTTGGCCTGGCGTTTTTGATGAACAATTGGATCTATGTAATCTGGGCGATACTGATTCTTCCTGTCTGGCATATAGTCATCCGCCGGGAAGAGACGTTAATGGAGAAAGAATTTGGTCAGGCCTATTTAGACTACTGCCAAACAACCGGACGTTTCTTCCTCAAAGTGCACATTAGAAAACCATCATAGGCATTGTGCTTTCATTTTCATCACCGTATTTCCAGCGTTAAACACTCCTTAATACAACCCTACTAGCAGCCGATAAAAAAGTACGCAGGTAAAAATGCGTAAAGTGCGTGCTTGTTGCTTCAACATGAAGAGGGAGACAGGGCAGGCGCTTTTATACTCGGACGAACGTACTAGTAGAAAAGGATGCGGGGCATAAATGAATAGGAAAATAGCACTTGCAGGAGCGATGACCTGTGGTCTTTCAGCGCCATCAGCAATGGCTGTTACCATGGATCAATTAGACATCCATGGCTATTTCAGTTTTGAATATGAAAACCACATCAGCGGAGACGCCGGCGGCGATAACTACGGCTCCTTCGACCTAGACCTATTCGATCTGGTCATGAATTTCCAGCTCTCTGAAAAGGTGCGTGTTGCAACAGACATCACCTGGGAGCACGGCACAGCAACCGAAGACACTCGTGGCAACGCCGCTGTCGAATACGCCTTTGCGGAATACACCGTATCAGAACAACTAAAATTCAGAGCGGGCAAAATGTTCACCCACTTTGGAATCTACAACGAAATTCACACCGCCAAGCCCGCAACACTCACAGTGAAGGAACCACTCTCTACCAACAAAAATAACAAACTGGGCAGCGACTACCGTTTTTACCCGCGCTGGAACACCGGCGTTGCGATACTAGGCGGTAGCGAGATCGGCGAAAACTATGTTGATTACATCGTACAAATTGCCAATGGCGAAGACGATGAAGTCAATCCCTACGAGGAAGATGCCAACACAAGCAAAGCCATTAGTAGCCGCGTCCGTTTTGATTTTGAGAACGGCTTAAACGCTGGGCTTTCCTATTTTCGCGACAACATGAATCACTACGATGGCGCGGGTAACGTAGATGGCAGAACACGCATTAATAGCTATGGCGCTCAACTGGAATACACCTTCAACGAAAGCACCGGAATTGAACTGGAGTATGTGGCAGGGTCAGTTCAAGAACTAACCGCGGCAAAGGTCAAACGAAATGCCTATACCGCCATGCTCCACCATACTTTCACAAACAGCGTTACTCCATACTATCGATATGAATATCTGGAACCGGACAAGAACACGCCGAATGACACAGGTAGCATTCACATTGTCGGGGTAAACATCATGATAGATGACAATGTGTATCTAAAAATGGAGTTCGATCAATTCAACACCGACGCAGCGAACGCAAAGTATAGTGGTAACGACTTTGTTGAATTCAAGTCTTCTCTTTCAATTGGGTTTTAAGGGGAAAGAGAATGCTAAAAAAATACATAACAGCACTTTTACTCACACAGGCATTCATTGTAACCAACCTCAGCGCTGAAGAGGTGGTCCTAATCGCCAATCCGGAAATCGCCAAAGAGAAACTCTCGCCTCGCGAAATCAAAAAGATTTTTCTCGGCAGAATTGACACTACCAACGCTGGAGTCTCCATCTCACCATGCTATTTTGAGAATGAGCGCGTTTCTGAAGAACTGTACAACATTGTCAACAAATCATCTGACAGCTTTCGCCGCTACTGGAACAAACGCCTGTTCTCTGGAGCTGGAGCTCCGCCAAAAACATTCAGCACCCCGGAACAAATATACCAATACATCAACAACAACAAAGGCGCTATCTGCTTAAGCCTAAAAAGCGAAAACCTTCCTAAAGAGATAGCTATTGTGCCGAAATAGAGAAGATCGTGGCCACACTCCATGAGCTGGTTTAAGAACAGTACAATACGAGAAAAAATATTACTGGTTACAGCTGCCGCTGCGACCAGCTTTTTCGGCTATCTCTCGTATGGACTCTATGCATCGAGCTCAATTACCGACAAAATCAACAATGTTCAAGAACATCACTATCCATCCATACGCTCAATTGAATCCATATGGGTCCCTCTCAATAAAACAAAAGCGAAAATAGCCGAAGCCATCGGAGAGGAAGACCCCGACATTATTGTCGAAGCTGATAGCAATGCTATGGCAGTAATAGTCGCCCTATCTCAAATCAAATCAAGCTCGCCATCTGAGAGCGCAGAAATCATCGCTCTAGAGAAATTGTTTAACAACTATTACAGCGCTGCCAATGAAATCGCCAACGAGCTAATCGTTGAGAAAGACGCCGAAAAAATCATGCAAAAAGTTCAGCACATGAACCAATACTTCAATACCTTTGAAGAAAAACTTTCGACGCTAAGAGACCAACAACACTCCCGTTTCGAGAGAGAACTAAACGCAGCAACCTCCAATGTAAAGAGCTTCTTACTCAGCACCGTCACTATCGCGCTTTTTGTCCTTTCAGCACTAGTACTACTCTCTGTTACAACCCTAAAACAGGTAAGCAAGGCAATTCAGTACACAATATCCATAGCCAATCGCATTGCCCAGCGTGAATTTGACATAGATATCGAATTTAATGAAAAGAACGAAACAGGCCTTTTGCTTAAATCGATCAATACCATGCGGCAAAAGCTTTTTAACAATGAACGCTGGCAAATGGCTAATGCAACACTAGTCGACTCTCTCAACAGTATTGATATTGCTGACGCTCTAAACAAAGCCTGCGATAAGATTCGCGTTGAATTAAAATTATTATGTGTAGTGCTTTACAACGTATCCAACGAAGGTGAACTTTCACCACAGTGCATCAGCACACTTAGCGATGTAAACCTGGATGAACTTCCCCCCAACATGAAAGGCCTGGCGGAAAAAGTACTTAGAGAGAAAGCCCCCATTGAAATTGAAGGACCTTTCACCGAGAACACGCTTTCAATCTCTGTCGCCATCGGCAGCATTCGCCCTAACCACATACTCGGCTGGCCCGTATTCAGCCAAGGAAAATGCATTGGCGTTCTATTAACCTTTGCAATTAGAGAGTTGAGTGAAGACGAAATAGATTTTATCGAGGAGAACACCGACCGCCTTGGCACACGCATCATCAGCTATCAACTTGAGCAAAGCAGCCAACAACTGATCATTGACCTAAAACATCAAACAGATGCACTTGAAGTCGCCAACGAACAGGCACTGCAAGCCAATAAAGCCAAGAGTGAATTTCTCGCCACCATGAGCCACGAAATCCGCACACCGATGAATGGCATCATGGGCATGACCGGTTTATTACAGAAGTCTCAACTCACAGCAAAACAACGTAACTATACAGACACAATCATGGCGTCAGCCGATGCCTTGCTAACATTGATCAACGACATTCTCGACTTCTCAAAAATTGAAGCTGGGAAAATGGAACTCGAAACAGTGCCATTTGACTTACAGGCACTTGCAGATGACATTGCAGAATTAATGGCGATCAAATGCCGCGAGAAAAATATTGAGCTACTGCTGCGCTACAAACCCGGAACACCGCGCTATGTCGAGGGTGACCCGGGGCGCGTAAGACAGGTTATTTTAAACTTGCTCAGTAATGCAGTTAAATTTACCGATCAAGGCTATGTTCTGTTATCCATCGAACCTGGTGAAAACAGTGACGACTTAATCCCTTTCAAAGTCACCGTCAAAGACACCGGCATTGGCATACCTAATGACAAGCTAGGGCTCATATTCAACAAATTCGACCAGGCTGACGGCTCTACTACCCGTAAATACGGAGGCACCGGCCTTGGCCTCTCCATCTCTCAACAGCTAAGCCACATGATGGATGGTGACATTACCGTAGAGAGCCAACCGGGTAAAGGCTCTACATTCACCTTCACTATGAACTTAACAAAAGGTGACCAGGCTAATATTACAAACATACCAAGCGAGGATCTCACGCCGTTCCAGGGACTGCATGCGCTTATCGTTGACGACACCGAAACCGCACGCGTTATCCTTAAGGAGCAACTGCTTGAACTCAAAATGGAGATTGAGACAGCTGACTGCGGTTCGCGCGCGTTGAACAAAATCCACGATGCCAACGCAGCAAACCATCCTTTTGACATCGTCATCATGGACTACCATATGCCAGAGATGGATGGCGAAATGCTAGCTGATGAAATCACCAAGCAAGGGATCTTGAAGAAACAAAGCGCAATGGTCTTTGTTACCTCATCGCCACGCAAGGGAGATGGCAAACGCCTTAAGTCGCTGGGCTTTGATGGCTACCTCACCAAACCCACTCGACCGTCAGAAATCCCAAGAATTCTTTCCATAATCTGGCAGGCTAAACAGCAAGAAAAAGAGATCCCTCTTGTCACACGCCACACACTCACACACACAAGGGGCACTCACCTCCAGTCAAAAGTATTTGAAGACACACATATACTTCTGGTTGAAGACAATCAGGTCAATCAAATGGTCGCCACCGAAATGCTTAACGCATTTGGCTGTTCAGTAACACCAGCGGGCAACGGGATCGAAGCTCTGTCGCTATTCAAACAAGCGGAATACGACTTGATATTCATGGATTGCCTAATGCCAGAGATGGATGGTTTCGAGGCCACACGGGAAATCAGGAAAGTAGAAACAAAACACAAAAACAAACGCATCCCAATCATCGCCTTCACCGCTAATGCAATGAAAGGCGACAAAGAGAAATGCTTACAATCAGGCATGGATGACTATCTATCCAAACCCATAAACGAAGACTCCATGAAGGATATCTTGATCAAATGGCTTCCTAACAAAGTCACCAGCGCACCACAAGAGCCGGATGAAACAGAAGCCACCGCTTCAACCGAAACCGTAGAGATACAAACAACAACAGCAAGCATACAACATGAAGAAGATAACCTTCTCAACATAAAGGTGTTCAATCAACTCAAAGAGCTGTTTGGAGAAAAATTTGATTACGCCGTCGATCAGAATCGCATGTCAGCGGAAAGCAACATCGAGCTAGCAAAACAGTCACTGCAATCAAACGATATACAAACACTCGAACGTTCATTTCACTCTCTAAAATCAGCAAGCCGCCAATTTGGCGCTATGCTGCTAGGCGACTTGGCAGAAGCAGGCGAGAAAAGAACAAAAGATCAGGATATGGAAGCCGTTGCAGAACTGATAAACGAAATTGACGCGGTGTATTCACAAACCAGGAAGATGATGGACTCGAATATAGGCGCATAAAAGGAGTTCATTGATGACACTTACATGTATCAAAATATTTCCACTTACAACACAGAAAAACCCTGCTAAACTCTACAGCGCAAGCGCACAATGCGGGTGTAGTTCAATGGTAGAACGGCAGCTTCCCAAGCTGCATACGAGGGTTCGATTCCCTTCACCCGCTCCATATATGCAAGAGGTGTCGAACATTAAAACGAACACGCTCGCTTTTTCGAAGAAACTGGCAATAGTGTTTTGCTGCCTTATGGCCAGCGCATGCTCCAGTTACGACGATACCCACGACCACCCCCAACTAAAAAGTGGCCAAGCGCTATACAACCACCATTGCGCTTTATGTCATGGAGAAGATGGCACAGGCAAATTGGCCGATCAAACGCCTGCCAGCATTCTTACCAAACGCAACAGAAATGGGATTGCAGATTACATTCGCAAAGATATTGGCTCCGACAGGGATATGCCGGTATTTAAAAACATGCCAACTCAAGAGGCGCTCTCAATCGCGGGCCATATTCAACTACTGCGTGCTCGGTACGATGCCATGCCAAGCGAGCAAAAGAAAAGCATCGGGCTACTCATCGAGCCTTAACTCATGACAATTTGAATTGAGGTCGGATTAATGACCTCTGGCAACAAACGCAGCTTTTAAAGCAGGATGAGACTTTAAATTAGCCCCAACATATACAGCATCAACATAACCATTGCCGTACCTGAGGCAAACATAATCCCCAGAATGCTAAACACCATAAATAAACGCATTAGATAATTCCTGTTTCCTTCCCCAATACCGAATCAGGCATCCCCCGCACCGCTTCGGTAGATCAACTGTAACGGTTTATTGCAGGCAGGACAATATGTCCATTTGGGCAACTGATCCGCAGCATCCAGCTCTATCGTCACGCTTTCACTGCATTCTGGACAAATACCCTTAGCATTCTCAGTGATATTCTCTGCGCGGTATTTCATGAACGCCATAACTGGCCCAGCAAGTGCGAACAACGGCACCAGAAAAAAATGCGCAATGGGAATAAACGCTGTGATGACAGCTAACAACCAGCAGATAGCAAGAATTTTCACCGCCCGCCCCATGCGCTCACCGGACGTTAACACCTGAACTGATAGCTCACCGTTATTCGCTTGGCCATTATTGGCTTTAATAGAAATGGGTTCCAACTTAGTCTCTGCCACGCGCCTCTCGCCTCCCAACGGTTGAAGCCGTTAAACTAATGAACTTCTAAACATATCGCGAGTCGATTCGTTAATCAAATAGTCACCCGATATTCAAAAGGACAAAGGATATGGCCAAGCCCCTGCGCATTTTAGGGATAACTGTCGCACTGGTATTTGCACTCATCGTTTCGGCAATTGTTGCTATTGTTATTTTTTTCGATGCCAATGCATATCGATCCAACATTAGCGAAGGGGTTAAAAATGCTACCGGCCGTGACCTCAAGATCGAAGGAGAGATTGAGCTTTCACTGTGGCCATGGATAGGTGCCAAGATCGGCGCGATGGAACTCAGCAACGCCCCAGGCTTTGGCGATACTGCTTTTGCGCGCATCGAAAATGCCGAGGT
>JBNKYV010000202.1:0-5005 GCA_050301075.1 Gammaproteobacteria bacterium | reverse complement strand
TGAACTGCATTCTCCCGATCACAGTTAGTCAACAGCATAATGAACTCTTCCCCACCAAAACGCGCGGTCACATCTTCGGTACGGCAAGTCTCTTGTAAAACAGCCGCAACCGCTCTTAACACAGCATCACCGACACTATGGCCATGAGTATCATTAATATTTTTGAAATGATCGAGATCAATCACAAGCAATGATAAAGCCGTTTGGTGGCGATGGGCGTTACTGACATATTTTGGTGCGATGTCATACAGGCTGTGGCGGTTATACAACCCCGTAAGGTGATCCGTCAGCGCCATACGCATCAACTCTTGCTGCTGCTGGCGTGCCTGCTTATATAGCCGACCACTTGTAATCAAATTGGACGCCCGTACCAACAGCTCATCTTCATCATAGGGTTTGAGCAAAACATCATCTGCACCATTTCTCAAAAAAGAGACGCGCTTTTCCTGATTACCCTCGCCTGAAACTATCAATATTGGCGTACGCGCAAGCCCAGAATCGTCCAGATTACGAACAAAGGAGATGACCTCATCCCCGGTTTCATTCTCCCGCAGGTAATAATCGGAAATAACCAAATCAAAATCACCCTCGGCAAAGACTGATTCCATCTCCTGTAAATTATCCACATGATGAACCGAGGCTTTATTCTTACCCAACAGGTGGGCAATCATCTCAGCAAGGCTTTTAGAGTCTTCTATGAGTAAGATATTTGCATCCAGATTCAGAATGCGCGAGTTCACTACTTTGACAACAATATCCTGTAGCTGATCAATATTCTTCTTGTTCACAACAAGCTTAAAACCTGACTCATTCGCCTTAGTGAACACATCACCATGCTCATCAGATGTTATCAATATAGTCAGCGCATTTCCTAAACCATACTTAATCCCGTAACGCGCAAGAAACACTTCACCAGCCACATCTTCCAAAGCACGTGAAACAATAATAAACGTGTATTCATCATGAACCGCTTCTAAAGCATCACGAGCATTGGAAAAAATGACGCAATCCACCCCAATGGTAGCCATAATTTTTTCCAGGATGCTTCGAAACAAACGACTGGATTCAACGATTAGTGCTTTTTGTCTCATAAGATTCGCTCCCCATCTCCTATTTCGGGTGCTTCCTGCTTATGCTTAACCATGATGATCACAAGCCCCCAGATAGAAGTAAAATCGATCTGTAAGGTTGCCGCCACTCAGGCGACTACAACTCACATTTTAAAAAACGGCCTCTAGTGAGCAACCGGCGATTCTCAACAAGAATAGCCCCTTATTAACATCGCACAGACAAACCGTGATTTGTTACGATTACAGCCATACTAACGAATTGAATATTAAGGACTTGTAAGATGCATCCAACCCTGCCGCACCTGGAAGAGTACAAATTCCCCGCCATCAAACGAGGCAAGCTAGAAACCCTACAGGTCAATATGGGCTACCGCTGCAATCAGCAGTGTGTTCATTGCCACGTAAACGCCAGCCCCAAACGCACTGAAAACATGAATGGGGAAACAGTTGATCAATTGATTCGCTATTTAAAAAACAGCGACATCAAAAATCTGGACCTGACAGGCGGCGCCCCAGAGATGAATGGCAACTTCAAACGACTGGTGCGTACAGCGCGTGAACTGGGCATTCACGTCATCGACCGCTGCAACCTCACCATCTTGCTAGAACCGGGCTTTGAATGGCTAGCCGGTTTTCTGTCTGAACACCAGGTTGAAGTCGTTGCATCCTTGCCGTGTTATGCACAAGACAACGTCGACAAACAGCGCGGCCAAGGTGTATTCGACGGCAGTATCGAGGGGCTTAAAAAACTTAACGCATTAGGCTACGGCAAAGAAGGAACAGGCCTGGTACTTAACCTTATGTATAACCCGCAAGGTCCTTCACTCCCACCTTCCCAAACAGAACTGGAAGCCGCCTACCACCAACATCTGAAAGATGAGTTTGATATCGACTTCAATCATCTTTACACCCTTACCAACATGCCTATACAACGTTTTGGCAGCATGCTCATTTCACAAGGCAAACTCGATGAGTACATGCAGCTATTGCGTGACAACTACAAAGAGGAAAACCTGCAAAACGTTATGTGCCGGTCAATGCTTAACGTGGACTGGCAAGGCTATCTTTACGATTGCGATTTCAATCAGATGCTAAAACTCTCCGCATCACTTAGCGACAAACCCAATACACACATAAGCGAACTGGCAGAGCTGGACATCGCTGGTAAAAACATAGTGGTAAACGGTCACTGTTTTGGTTGCACTGCAGGCCAGGGCAGTAGTTGTGGTGGTGCGCTTTAAAAGCCAACAAGACATGCCAACAGCAAATGAAGTTATCGGTCATTATTCCTACGCTTAACGAAGCCTCAGGAATCGTTTCCACGCTCATGCCCCTGCAAAGCTGGCGCGAACAGGGGCATGAAATCATCATTGCCGATGGCGGCAGCCAAGATAAAACGCTCTCACTGGCACAACCACTATCAGACAACATTATCAACGCACCTAAAGGCCGTGCCCAGCAAATGAATGCCGGCGCGGCCAATGCCTCTGGTGATGTATTGCTCTTTTTACACGCCGATACCCGCCTACCAGATAACGCCCCAGAACTGATTAGTAATGCGCTGCATAACACTCAATGGGGACGTTTCGATGTCACATTAAGTGGTCACCATTTCATGTTTCGCATAGTTGAATTCATGATGAATACACGCTCACGATTAACAGGCATTGCAACGGGTGATCAAGCCATTTTTATCAAACGCGATCTCTTTGAAAAAGAACATGGCTTTGCCAATATCCCTCTCATGGAAGATATCGAAATCAGTAAACGTCTCAAAAAAATCTTCCGCCCAGCGTGCATCAAAGAACGTCTGGTTACATCCAGCCGACGCTGGGAACAATATGGCATTGCAAAAACTATTTTGCTGATGTGGCGACTTAGACTCGCCTACTTCTTTGGTACCCCCCCCGACAAGCTGGCAAAACGTTATCGATAACACCATGAAATTCCCCAACGCCAGAATCATCATCTTTGCCAAGGCGCCAGTTGAAGGCAAATGCAAAACCCGTTTAATCCCTGCCCTTGGCGCACAAGGGGCGGCACAACTACACGGGCAACTCATCCATCATACACTGGTAACCACCACTCAAAGCCAACTGGCACCGGTTGAACTGTGGTGTACAGACAACCCAACAAATCCCTTCATCCAACATTGCGGCCAACAGTTTTCTGTTGCCATAAAGCAGCAGCACGGCGCGGATTTAGGCGAACGCATGTTTAATGCATTTGAACAAACATTAAGAGCCGCCCCCTTTGCCTTGCTGATTGGGACAGACTGTCCATCGTTAAGCACTGATGATCTACAGGCTGCCATGCAGGCATTGCATGAAGGCGCACTATGTACACTTCATCCCGCCCACGACGGTGGTTACGTTGCGATTGGCTTAAGCCAGGCCAACAAACAGCTTTTCAGTGATATCCACTGGGGAAGTGATAACGTTTTTTTAGAAACTCAAAAATGTCTTGAACGACTCAACTGGCGCTGGCAATGCCTGGCCAAACATCATGATATTGATCGCCCTGAAGACCTGATTTATTTGCAGCAGATCACCCTAAACACATAACTAAAAAATCTTTTTCTATTCAGCTCTCTAACCCGCTCTCGACTATAAACAATTTATAAAATAGGCCGAGAACATAGTAAGAGCGCCCGCTTTGAAGGAACGTAACAAAAGTGTTTGCATAGGGAGACACAACATGACGGAGAACACCCAAAACCATCTATCGTTTAGCCAGAATGTTGAGTTCCTGGTTGATCGAGCCATTGCCAATATGGACATCTCCTCAGACACTGCCGCAGCCGTTAAGGCTTGCGCTTCCACTATTCAGGTTAAATTCCCGGTTAAGATCCGCGACAAAATAGAAATCTTTACCGGCTGGCGCTCAGTACACAGCACTCACCGGCTACCGGCAAAAGGGGGGATTCGCTATGCCCCTTACGCCAATCAGGATGAGGTAGAGGCACTGGCGGCCCTGATGAGCTACAAGTGCGCCTTAATGGATATCCCCTTTGGCGGCTCCAAAGGTGCTTTGTTGATAGACCCCGCCAATTACACACGCGACGAGATGCAAATGATTACCCGCCGCTTCACTATGGAGCTGGCGCGCAAAGGATTTCTCAGCCCCGCCACCAATGTACCGGCCCCTGATGTTGGCACCGGCCAACGTGAAATGGCATGGATGGCAGATACCTATAAACACCTCTACCCTGAAGATATTAATTACCAGGCCTGTGTTACTGGCAAACCAATTCAGCACGGCGGCATTCGTGGCCGCACCGAAGCAACAGGGCGTGGCGTGCAGTATGCAATTCGCGAATTCTTCCGCCATCCAGATGACGTCAAAAAGGCTGGGCTATCACTCGGCTTAGGCGGCAAAACAGTTGTTGTACAAGGCTTTGGCAACGTCGGTTATCACGCCGCACGCCTGCTATCGACAGAAGATGATGTGAAGATCATTGCCATCATCAAAAGCGAGGGGGTGCTGATTAATGAAGAGGGACTGGATGTTGAGTGCGTGCATAAACACATCATCGAACATAAAACCATGCGCGGCTTTCCCGATGGCAAATTTCACGAGGATGGCATGAAGGCTCTGGAGATGGAGTGTGACATCCTCATTCCGGCCGCCGGTGAGGCGCAAATCACTCATCACAATGCCGACCGCATCAAGGCGAAACTGATTGTCGAGGCCGCTAACGGCCCAGTCACCTTTAAGGCGGATCAAATCCTCAACGACAAAGGCATAACAATTATTCCTGATATCTACGCCAACGCCGGTGGTGTAACGGTCTCGTACTTTGAATGGATTCGTAACCTGTCGCACATTCGTTTTGGACGCATGCAGCGCCGCCATGAAGAGCTGCGCAGCCATCAGTTTGCGGGCTTACTGGAAGACCTAACCGGTAACAAAATTTCTGAGCATGACCGCAAAGA
>JBNKYV010000201.1:0-7161 GCA_050301075.1 Gammaproteobacteria bacterium | reverse complement strand
TTGATTGTCTAAAAGACTCCTATAAATGCTTAATCAGTTCAAATTAAGATCTGATAAATGCTACCCCAAGTAATAAAGGGGTTATTAATGATGCAGCTACGTTTGCGGCCAAAAACCTCGCGTGTTGCCCAATTCCAAAACCCAATTTAAGCGCACCAAATAGTGCAAATAACGACAGCGCCATCGGCAATAAAGCGATCACACCAAGCGCGGGAACGATTCCCCAATAAATATAGCCTAGCATTAGTGAATACGCTCCCAACAAAAACAGCGCATACACGACATTACTGGCATGAACACCATATACGATCGGAAAAGTGCGGCGACCGCTATTCTTATCTGCTATCACATCAGGATATTGATTCAATAACAGTAAATTATTGAGCAGTAAAAAGGGGATCAGCGAAACCAGAATAGCATTAATTGAATAGGTGTCAGATAGCACCACCTGCGTACCCACTACCATTAACAGCCCAAAACCACCGCCTGGGGCCAACAAACAGAACACAGGCATACGATTTATCCAGCGGGTATACAGGGCAACGAGCAATACTCCCGCAACACCAATGGGCAATATCAATACGCCCCTTTTCATTAGGAAATAAACACCAATAGCGCAGGTAATGAACAACGCGACTATACCAACAGCCAGCGTTGCACTAGCAGCAGCGGGGTGTGCTGGTAACGCGCCACTACCACCGCTAAAGGGTGTTTTATCCGTCTTCAGGTCCAGCCCGGATTTAAAATCAAAATATTCGTTTAGAGCATTAACACTAATATGGGCACAAACAGCCCCAACAAAAACTAGCCATGCAAGTAATTGGTTTTCACCCTCTGGCAAGTGACCAGATAGACTGATCCCCAAAAAGACACATACAGGTGTTAATAATAAAAAAGGCGGGCGACAGGTAAGAAAAACAGTCTTTAAAACATTCGGCACACTCACAAGCCCCGCGACTGTTTCAGTACAGCATTCATAGACTCCAGTAAACGAGCATATGAAATTGGCTTACTAATATAGTCGTCGAAACCCGCCAGCATGCCTTTCTCAACTTGAGATGTCATAGCATGAGCACTAACAGCAATCACAGGTATATGCTGAGTGTGTGGCCGTGAACGGAGTATATCCAAGACCTCAAAGCCATCCATCTCAGGCAAATCAATATCCAACAACACCAAATCTGGCCGGTGTTCATCGATCAAATCAAGCCCCTGCCAGGGTGTAAGTGCAGAGTGAAATATATAATCTGTTTTTTTCTCGATAATTCGCTCTATAAGACGTAGATTGGCTGCATTATCTTCTATGTACATAATCGAGTAACCGCCGGTGGATTTAGGAGAGGTGCCGATGCTATCTGGCTCTTTTATCTCGTTGACCTCACTACTCTCCAGCTCCACCCAAAAACAACAGCCGTGCCCAGGTGTGCTCTCAACGCCTATATCCCCGTTCATCAATTCTGCTAAACGTTTAGCAATGACCAAACCAATACCCGAACCTTCAATATCGCCATACTCAGCCCCTAAACGCTGGAACGGCTGGAACAGTTGCTTTTGCTGCTCGCTTGTTAACCCCGGCCCCGTATCCGTTACAGAAATACGCACTCGCCCCGGAGCCGGCATTTCAGCACTCATGACAACAGAGCCATTTTTAACGTTGTATTTAATTGCATTTGATAACAGATTTATCACGATCTCTTTAAGCCGGGTATAGTCTGCAAACACGGCTAGCCCTTCTGGCTCTGAAGATTTCACTGCTACTTTGATATTGCTTCGATCTGCAATTGCGGTGGTCAGATACACACACTCATTTAACAGCGCATCACATACGACAGGCTCACTCACCACTTTTACCTGACCTGACTCAAGGCGTGCCAGGTCCAACACCTCGTTGATCAACTCTAATAGGTGGTTACCGTTCTGATAGATCTGATCGATGCTTTCATTATGGGAGTCACTCAATTGATCAACACTATCGAGTAACAATTCGGAAAAACCAATAATTGCATTTAAAGGTGTGCGCAACTCGTGACTCATGCGCGCCAGAAAAGTACTCTTGGCCCGGTTGGCAGTTTCAGCAGCTTCTTGTGCTTTTACACGTTGTGTAAGCTCATCATTTGCTTGCTGAAGACCTTGAAACAACAAAAGATTACCCAACGCTTCCGCAGTCATAACGCCAATCGCATGAAAAAGTCTTTTCTCTTCTTCTTTCCAAACCCGTTCATACGCACATTGATGCAATCCAAATTGCCAGGCCTGGCCATTACGCGGGTATATCGCCATGGATAACTGGGATTTAACCTGAAAGCTCTTGGTATTTTCTGTTAAAGGTAACCCACCGGGACCATAAACCAGCGGCATTTCACTATTCAGCGCAGCCCGGAAGATATCGGCCACATCTGGAGTCATTTCGATAGAACGACCTTTGAGATTGGCTCCCGGATACTCTGACACCGTACGCTCGACAGGTACTTCCCATGAAGGAGAGTGGGGATCACATGGCGATAACAGCCAGGCCCGATCACACTGAAAGAGGTCAAGCACTTCCCCACAAATCTGCCACAACAGCTTTTCTGGATCACGCTCATTCTTGATTACGCTGATGATGGACTCAATTCCATCCAGAATATCGATTCTCCCCCCGGCCACATTCCTCTCAGATGCCATACACGCCCTTTGTTCTCCCCGAACAGGATAGTCGGATTTTCCGGCCATCCCCCTTGGCCAAGAATCCATATGAATATTTAAAAATAGTGTTATTGGAACAGATATTCAAACACATTCATATCTATTACTTAGCGACATCGACATCACTGATTAAGAATCCCCTCTGATACGCCCAAGCAGCTGCTCATGCAGCGCCCTGCGCTCGGCATCTGGGTCTTCTATTGAGAGAACACGGCTTATTGAGTCTATATAGGCTTCTGGAAATGCCAGATGCCTGGCACCCAACAACACCAGTTGCTTGTACCAGTGAAACGGAGACAAACTGCTATCAGTAAAATCGGGCTGAGCAATGTAGGTAATACAATCAAATTGCATACCGTCATATTCAACAACGATCTTCTGGTCATGATAGCCACGACCTAAACTCTCAAATTCATCCAACAGAGATTTGTGTTCAATTTCAAAGGTATATATGGCGCCAAGCACGGCATCGCCCTCTAGCTCAGTTTTGATCAAACTGCATTTACCAGAACCATCAATACCTATCTTGTGAAAAACCAGCCGGTGCTGTCTTAATATGGAGGTGCCCAGCAAACGAGCGGAGGGAACGCGTTCTATCAAACGCTGAGGATGAAGATTAGAACCATATGCAAAGTAGTGAACCATACATGAAACGCCTTTTTTCAAGTATGGTACAGGAGCAACGCCACTTCAAATGGCGTTACTCCTAGGCTAAATCAAACGAACAAATTAGAAATAGACCGAAATACCGGAGCCAAATGCAAAACCCTTTGACTCAATTTCATAGCTACCATAATCGCTGGTCACATTGAAATAATTCACGCCGGTATTAAGGGAAACGCTATCGGTGATGAATTTCTTGATCCCAGCCTGAATATTCCACCCTGCGCCATCAATATCCCAAGTAGTAGATGACGAGTTAACTGTTGACGATGTTTTCACATACGAGACACCCATGAACAGATTAGTGTCGGTATTAAGGCTCTCATTAAACATAATCTGTGGGCCTAGGCTATAACTACTCGCACTTGAGCTGTAATAGCTGCTACTCCCATCTGACTTTTCTCGATTGACTATCATCCCAACAGCAAAATTCTTATGGGCATATGCCAACAAAGATAGGTCGACCCCAAAAGAGCTATTCGTTGAACGACTGCTGCTTCCTGACACATCCCGATCATAGGATGAATAAGAAACCCCAAAACCACCTTCCAGTTCTATAGTTCCCTCATCAATTTCCTTAGCTGAGACGCCGTTTGACAAACACAACACCCCGCAAACAGCGACAACTTGAATACTTCTGAACACCTACAACCCCTTTTATACATAACAAAAACAACGGCCATGCCCTACACATGACCGGCGGGGAATTTTACGCGATTTCGCTACGGGTCGGGATAAAAACTTGTATTTAACTTACATTTTTTTCTGGCTTTTGGCAGATTCAACAAACTTCAAAATATCGCGCCAACTCAACATTCCAACAGGCCTCTGCTCATCATCGACAATGGGAATACAGGAAATCTGATTCTCGTTAAATATATGAATCGCTTCATATACGCTCGCATCTGCCGCCAGGGTAATCGGCTTTCGCGTAACGATTTGGTGAACTTTCTTGTTTAGCGTATTGATATCTTTTTGCGTCTCTGAACGATTACCTATATTCGGGCTAATCGCCTTCAGCAAATCGCGGTCTGACAGCAAGCCAAACACTTGGCCATCCTCAATCACTAGCAGGTGGTGAAATTTATGCTCATCGAATAATGCCTTCACCGTTTTCAAACTGTCATCCAGACCTACACTGACAATAGAGCGATTCATTATTTTCTCTACTGACATCAATCCCCCTTTCTCAAATTAAGCTGACCAAGTTGTCTCTCAGTTGTTGATAGATTCAGAGTTCTGTCTTTCTGTACCCGTTCTTTACGCAAAGATGTAATAACTAGCGCAACAAAACGGGTGGAATATCCTGCAAATACATATTGCCAACAAACAACGGATAGAAAATACCATTCACTACCAGCTGATAATTCCCGGGCGGGATATTCTGAAAGTAATACATACCATCGGGGCCGGTAATGTATCCCGAAATAGCTCTCACACCACCGAGACCATCTGGCACAACCAACTGCACATTTGCCCCAGGCACCGGAAATGGAGCGGATGCATAAGGAGGAAAGCCATCTACCCTGCCACGCAGATTGGTTGCAGAAACAACTGTTGTCACAAGCAGCAAGGCGGCAACGATGAGATATTTAGTCATCTTATTCATGATTCACACCTCCATCGTTAATTTGGTTGTTCCGCAGGCTCTAAATAGCCCGCCCCGGTAATATAAGGTTGATTAGGATCATTGATGGTAGTCACCGGAATAGGGGTATTAAACTCAATGACTCTGTTTTCATAATCCAGCTTAACGTTCTGATACGAATCCAGGCGCGTTAAATTAATCGTACCGCGCCCAAACCCGAGCACATCGATGGTGACAAAATATTGCGGCCAATCACCAGTGGTGGTGCCGGGTAGTTTTAACAGCAGCTCGCCATTTTCATGGATAAACACGTCAGGCCGCACATTGACAGACACCCTGTTGAGGAAATTTGAGTGTTCAATGATTCCACCATCTTTGTCTCTCAGCTCAATTCCGCCTTTGACCACCCATGTACGGGACTCCTGATCAGAAAGAGACAAGATACGCTCCTTGGTGCTATCAATAATAAAGTAACCAAGTAAAACGGTAACAATGTAGGCCGCAAAGGCCCCCGAGGCGTTAATTTTGAAGTTGGATAAGACACCCGATGCAGTCACCTGAGAATTCGGAAACCACTTGTAGATATACCGGGCCGGTATAAGAGGAACCAACACATACAAACAGTACAAAAAGAATGCCAGCAAAATACTGACGATTTCCTTATCCATGCTTTTCCCCTTTTACGCCCCCATTTGCTGAGGGAGAGAGATGTATTAACTATTATGCGCTCTTTTCATACTCATATTCGACTCTAACAACCTGAACTTTATAGTTATTGTACCAACGCTCGCGTCCTAACTGCTGCGCCTTGAGATGTTCAGGATCATCCTTCCATTTCCCAATATATTCCAAACTGGGCCAATATGAAATTGCGACCTCCTGATCGCCCTCAGTTAACGCCTTAAATTCAAGGCAACCGTATTTCTCAATAGCCAGCTCCCTCATCTGCTGCGCAGTAGAAAAATACTCCTCATCAACCTCATTGATCTCTGCAGTAAAGATCACTGCGTACATATGCCCCCCCCAAGAGCAGTATCTGTTTGGAATCATACGACTCCAAACAGATATTCAATCACCGACGTTAGAACCGGTTTAGAACTGATAATGCAGACCAACCAAGGTACGGTCCATATCCAAATCAACATATTTCATTGATGATAAAGACTCAGCATTTTCCAGATCAGCATTGATCACATCGTATTCAACCCGCATTTTGATGTTATTACTAATATCAAATTGAGCACCCAGCCCATAGGTAAACGCAAGATCCAACCAAGACTCATTTTCACCCTTAGGATAGGTGGGTGTCACATACTCTTCATAATAGTCCACAAGGGCCAAACCAACCTTTCCATACAAAGCCACCTTTGGTGCAACCTGATATGAAAACTTAGGTGTAAAAGACATTGAGAGCACCCAGGCTTCAGACAGATCAGGTCTATTTACACCGGCCAGGTTATCCGTTAACAGGATATTGCCTTCCAGTGAAAACATTGAATTAAATGCATAACCCAGATAAGGCCCACTGACAAAATCACTCTCGTCAGTCAAAACGCTGCCAGGCGCTTTAACTTTAACGGAGGCATTACCAATATAGCCCCCCAAATACCAGCCGTTATTAAAATCCGTCGCTTCCGCCGCTGCCGTAGTAGAAAGGCCCAACGCCGCCAAAAAAACACATACTTTTGGAAAATTCACGGTTAATTCCTCAATTAATAATACCCACATACATTGACCGCATCGTGCAAGCGCCGACGAGCATCAACGATTCCTACACTCTCTCCATGCGAGAAATCACAAAGACAAATCCGAATTATTGTCATTATTAGCGCGTTTGCCTCTGGCAGTAAATAAGGCTACGCAGCCAATCAGTTTTGTCTCTGATTCCGCATAATTCTCAGACAAATAGCGCGTCAACGCCTCAGCCGTATCGGCCGAATTATGAAAGATGCCCTTCTTGTTATAAATAGACATCAATTTTCTAGACACCCCGTTATGACGTTCAGGATCAGAAACAATAGTTGCCCCAAACACAACGCCATTTGAACTCAAATAAGGTGCCAGATTCTTCAGTGCCACCAGTTTTGCTTCCAGGCTACCGGGCAGGCAATGAAATAAATAGTTCAAAGAAATGGAGTCGTATGGCTCCGCATCAATTTCAATCGTCTCTAAAACATTCACCCGATAGGTCTCGGGGTTATACCGTTTAATACGCTTTGCAGACT